>JBALVT010000040.1:0-25859 GCA_036961345.1 Halioglobus sp. | reverse complement strand
GTAGCAGTTCCCGTCTGTCTTTACCCCCTGCGGGCGTGGGGTTCCAACCAAAGGGGGTAAAGACAGACGGGGGCTGCGGAAGAGGAAACCGCATTACACTTAAGCAAGCGCCATTCATCTATAGCTTGTATGCCAAGTTACACGTAACGCGCCAGGGATAAGGACAATGATGAAACAGATGCTCGTAAGAACAATGCTTCTAGCTTTACTAATTCCGGCATTGTTATCGCTCTCGGGATGTCCCTGCGGATTTGACTGCAGCAGTGACAATGATATCGCGCCCGGGGTGCTCTCTCTGGGTATTTCAGATGCGTCAGTGGAAGAACTCAAACAAGTAGTGATTGAAATTGACCAAATCACCCTGCGCCGCACAGGCACGGTGGATATTGTAATTGACAGTTTCACCATAGAGGCATTGGGCCTCACCGAAGTTGACTCTTTTCAGGTAGATCTTTTAGATTACCGGGGACGAAATCAGTTGCTGGTCATACAAGAACTGGAACTGACGCGAGGCACATACACTGAAGTGCTTCTGGAAGCCAAAGATGAAGACATTAATTTTTCCTTTGTAGAAGAGTCCGATGGTAGCCTGAATGTCCTCAATGTAAGCAGTGGTGGCTTGTCGCTGCCAGGTTTTGAGATATCATCCGGTAGCCAGCAATACACCATTGAGATTGGACTCGCGCAGGCCCTGGAATATGATCAAGACAGCGAAACCTACCTGCTGACAGACAACGGCGTTAGAGTTGAAAACAATGCAACGGCGGCAAGTTTATCGGGCAGGGTAGACAGCAGCCTATTTGACTCGGCATCTGGCTGCGATAGTAAAATAGATCCGCTGGCAGGGAATCGCATATACATTTATTCTGGCGCCGCACTCGCAGACAATGCGCTGGCAGATGTTTTCCGGTCCGGCGGCAATACCACGGTGCCTGACTATGCCCAGGCGCCCTATGCCGTGGCGGCCCTGATTGAAAATGTTTTGACCGCGGGTTGGGATTACGCGTTCGGATTTTTGCCCGCAGGAGACTACACCCTGGCTTTCGCCTGTGATGCTGCGGAAGATGACCCAATAAATTACGATGGCATTGTGGTGCCACAACCCCTGGATCAACGCTACGAGATTAACCTATCGGAAGCCGAACTAGCTGTTTGTGATTTATCAGATGGAGCCAGCTGTAGCTAAAATCAGCGAGGCTATTACAGTCCCAATCGGCGAAATCCCGGATCGGCGACGCCGCGCTCCCACAGTGAATCAAACTTGTCTGTAAATTGCTTGGCGGACGCCCTTGAGTCTGGATCGTAAAATCCAGGGCCCTCATCACCGGGCATGAACAGTACTTTATCCAGATCACCCACCAACACGGTTTGGCCTTTCATTTCGGGATGATCGGACAATTTTCGAAAAATAACCGAGCTGGGTAAACGCCTGGACAGACTAAGCAGTCGATGACCTTTTTGAAGAATGGGCCGGGAGTCACTAATAAGTATTTGAACCCTGGAATGACTGTCGCTGCGGGCCAGAGCGCTGATAGCATCCGCTACCTCCACGCTATCAAAGATAGTGTGATCGAGGTGGGGGCTCAGTATTTTCAGGTACCGAGTGCTTGAAGTGCAAAGCGCGCAGGCGAGTTCTCGAAACGGAGTAGGGTATGCCACTCCGTAGTGAGCCTGTAGCGTATCTAGCGGTATGTCACTATTGTCACTCGAGTTCAAGGCAGCCGCGCTCCAGTAATTGTTCCAACAACAGGCTGCAGTGTGAACTGTCGACCGCCTGTTCCAACTGGACACCTTCCAGTATCCAGTTCTCACACAGCGCTAGCACTGTCGGTAGAATAGCTCGGTCATGATGCAGCGCCTCGCCATTGGCATATACTACAATTTTATCGCTTTTTTCCTGCCATGCAAGTTTCGCCTCGGGCAACAATACCAAGGCCGATGTTAGCTCGGAAATAGCCCCAGTATTCGTAGACGCTTGTTCAATTTCAATGTCGTATTTAGGCTCTGTGACGAGTTCTCCAAACCAGCTGTCATCGGTTTGGGCAACGAGGGCGGCAAGCAGTTGTTCCTTTGCAGCCTGAATATCCTCCCCCCTGATCTCTCCAGCGCGGGCATTCAAAGACATCGCTGGATCCCGATAAAAGGCATCCGCAGCAAGTTTTTCCAGGGAGGTATCTACACTGCGCGAAAGCAGCTCGGTGATTCTTGGGGCACGAAAGCCTATCGAGTACGTCATACACTCACCTTTAGCAACGCCCCAATGTGCAACACCCGGCGGTACGTAGAGAATATCGCCAGCTCCCAGGGTGTACTGATGCTGCTTATCGAAATCGCGCAAAATGCGCAGCTCATCGTGGCCAATTAGCACCGATGTGTCATCGCATCGCTGGCCCAATGTCCAAACGCGCTCGCCAGCACCTTGAAGAAGAAACACATCGTAGTTGTCGTAGTGGGGGCCGACGCTTCCGCCGTCAACGGCGTAACTGATCATGACGTCATCAACCCGCCAGGCTGGAATGAAATCCACCAGCTTTCTCAGTTGAGCAACTCCCGGTACAAAATGATCCACGGCCTGTACAAGGAGAGTCCAGGGATGTTCTCGCGCAAACGCGGATTCTGCAAAGGGGCCGTGGAACAGCTTCCACTGATCCCCCTTGTGCTCGATAATTCTGGATTCAATGTCTTCTTCCAGCGCCAATCCCGCCAGCTCGTTGGCATCTAAAGGAGACTCAAAATCCATGATGGCATTTTTAATGAGCAACGGCTTTTTCTGCCAATAGTTGTGCAGAAAGTCTTCGCGGTCAAAGTTGCTATTCCACTGCGCCATGTCCGATA
Organism: Halioglobus sp.; assembly: GCA_036961345.1. Classification (GTDB taxonomy): domain Bacteria; phylum Pseudomonadota; class Gammaproteobacteria; order Pseudomonadales; family Halieaceae; genus JBALVT01. The sequence continues at coordinate 23,024 of JBALVT010000040.1, read as the reverse complement.
CCGCTAGCGAATCGCCCCCGCTTGATAAACCGCGTTGCCAATATAGTTGGCAGGTGTGAGCGCCAATAATTGTGCCTTGGCCTCATCGGGCAAATCGAGATTTTCAACAAATGCGCGAATGACCTCTTTACTCATATCCTGGCCACGAGTGAGTTCTTTAAGCTTTTCATAGGGCTTCTCAATACCATAGCGACGCATCACAGTTTGTATGGGTTCAGCCAGTACTTCCCAACTGTTATTCAAATCTTCGGCCATCCGACCCTCGTTTAATTGAAGTTTGCTAATACCCTTCAAACTGGACTGATAGGCAATGAGGCTATACGCCATGCCAACACCCATATTCCTTAGCACTGTACTGTCGGTTAAATCACGCTGCCAGCGACTCACCGGTAACTTCGCGCTCAGGTGCCCAAAAATAGCATTTGCCAGACCCAGATTGCCCTCTGAGTTTTCGAAGTCAATTGGGTTGACCTTATGCGGCATGGTAGAAGAGCCCACTTCGCCGGCAATTGTGCGCTGTTTGAAATACCCCAGAGAAATGTAACCCCAGACATCGCGATTAAAGTCTACCAGTATGGTATTGAATCGCGCGATAACATCGAACAGCTCAGCCATGTAGTCATGTGGCTCTATCTGTGTGGTGTAGGGATTCCAGCTTAAACCCAGCGAGGTCACAAAAGTCTCGGCCGTGCCCTGCCAGTCAATCTTTGGGTAAGCTGACATATGTGCATTGTAATTGCCCACTGCACCGTTAATTTTACCCAGATACTCCACCTTGGAAAGAAGCGCAATCTGGCGCTGCAATCGGGCAACCACGTTGGCGATCTCCTTGCCCATGGTCGTTGGGCTGGCCGTTTGTCCGTGTGTGCGTGACAGCATTGGGGCGCCAGCGGTCTCCTGGGCCACTTCGGTAAGCGCGGTAACAGTTTGTGCCATTGCAGGTAAAACCACCTGGGCAATGCCGTCACGGAGCATCAGCGCATGAGACAGATTGTTAATATCCTCAGAGGTACAGGCAAAGTGCACAAATTCGGATACACCCAGCAGTTCCGGATTGCCTTCGAAACGCTCTTTTATAAAATACTCTACGGCTTTAACGTCGTGGTTAGTTGTCGCTTCAATGTCCTTAATACGTTGAGCGTCCATTTCACTGAATTGATCAGCGATGCTGTTTAAAAGCAGGTTTGCCTCCAGGGACAAGGCGGGGACTTCGACTATTTCAGCTGCACTGGCTAACTGCTGCAGCCAGCGAACTTCCACCAGCACACGGCGCTTGATCAGCCCATATTCACTGAACACCTCGCGCAGCGCTTTTGTCTTCGCGCCGTAACGGCCATCTATAGGGGATACTGCGGTCAGTGCCGACAATTCCATCGATCTCTCCAGCGGGATAATAGGAAATGAGTAAGGGGGATTTTACACTACGTCGAGATTGCGCGACAGCTTCTGAGAGGCACGCAGCAACGCTTTGCGTTGCAACAACAACTTCCAGCGACGCCCGTTGAGCTGTCGCCAGAGAAATGCAGACCGAACACCCGCAAGTAACAGCGCACGAATAACATCTGAATTTTGGCTGTTTTGCAAATGCTCCTGACTACCAGTCACCTTGATGCGAAATTTCATCTTGCTCAGGGTATCCTGGTAGATGCCTGAAATACTGTGGCAGGCATCCTGTATATTGTCAGAAAAGTGCTCGGCCCTGAATTGCGCATGTTCAAGCCGGGAATGCACAACGGCCATCATCTCCGGATTGGTGGCAAATTTTCGTTCAAGATACAAAATACTGAAAATATAACGCACCAGTTCCTGGCTCTCTTGCGCCTGGCGACTGGCCAATACACTACTGAGGTTCTGAAGGCCCAGTTTAACACCCGAAATACCGCCATAAACCTGCTCGATACTATCGGTATCAAAGGCAAAAAGGCTTTTTATGGAAGGCTCAAGAAAATCCACTGGATAGCTACCAGTTTTGGATATCTGGTCAACCATTCTGGCGGCCTGGGCAACGCCGCCAAGCGCAATAGCCTGTTGTTCCATTACCGTAAAAGTCATTCCGTGGTGGTCTCAATTACACCGCCGCCCAGGCACAGTTCACCGTCATAAAATACGACGGATTGACCGGGTGTAATGGCGCGCTGGGGATCTTTGAATTCAACACGGTAGCCATTTTCTGTTGGATGCAATGTGCAGGCCTGGTCAGGCTGACGATAGCGGGTTTTTGCCATGCAATGTAGCTCACTAGTGATGGGTTGTTCGGAAACCCAGAATATTTCCCCGGTGTTCAGGGCGTTTTTGAACAGGGCAGGGTGGTCATTACCCTGTGCCACCAGCAGTACATTTTTGTCGAGGTCTTTGTCCACCACATACCACGGAGCGTCACCGTGATTTGCCTTACCACCGATGCCCAGGCCCTGGCGCTGGCCAATAGTGTGGTACATCAGGCCTTGATGCTTTCCCAGATGCTCTCCTTCCAGACTGTATATTTCGCCAGACTGTGCGGGTAGGTACTGCTGGAGAAAATCCTTGAATCTTCGCTCTCCAATAAAACATATACCCGTGGAATCTTTTTTGTCATGGGTGACCAGGTTGTGCTGCTCGGCCAATTTTCGCACCTGGGGTTTGGCAATTTCGCCGATAGGAAAAAGCGTCTTTCCCAATTCCTTGTGGCCGACCGCGTGCAGGAAATAACTTTGGTCCTTGTTATTGTCCAGCCCCTTTAGCAATGTTGCTTTGCCACCGTCTTCTCCCAGACGGGTATAATGCCCGGTAGCGATATAATCCGTACCCAGTAACACGGCGTAGTCGAGAAAGGCTTTGAACTTAATTTCGCGATTACACAAAATATCTGGATTGGGCGTGCGTCCCACCCGGTACTCCTCCAAAAAATGCTCAAACACATTGTCCCAGTATTCGGCAGCAAAATTAGCACCATGCAGTTTAATGCCCAGGGTGTCCGCAACTGCTTGTGCGTCGGCGAAGTCTTCTTTGGCAGTGCAGTACTCCGTGCCATCATCCTCCTCCCAATTTTTCATAAAGAGCCCTTCCACCTGATAGCCCTGCTCAAGCAGTAACAACGCTGACACAGACGAGTCGACGCCGCCGGACATACCTACGATGACTTTTTTTGCAGCGTTCAAGCTCATTGACTATAAATCAGATCCAGAGGGTAACAGCGGCCACTGCGATGTTGTTTTATCGCATCGATCACCAAGGGGCTGCGCATTCTATCAGACATGTTGAGAATTTCCTCGTATCGCAACCAGTGTACCTCGTTAATATCTGGGTCGATCACTGCATTTGCAAGGGCTGCCAGGGGTTTCGCAATAAACGTGGTGCGATAATAGGTAATCCCATTGCCCGGCGCGGTATATAGCGCGATACCCAACACCCCCAGAATTTCAACACGCCAACCCGTTTCTTCACGGGTTTCGCGCACTGCCGCCTCCGTCAGCGCCTCATCGGCTTCCAGATGACCCGCCGGCTGATTGAACACCATCTCACCGCTAGTTTTATCGCGTTCTTCCACCATCAGGTAGCGCCCGTCTTTTTCGACCACGCAGGCGACGGTCACGTGTGGGATCCACTGTCTCATTATCGGCGTCTCCGGCTGTTCGTGGGCAAATTGGGTGTATTCACTGTAATTTCCTTAAACTCGCCTGGCCCCAGACCTTCCAAAGTCCAATCGGCGATTCTTGCACGCAGCAGCCGCAAGGTTGGAAAATCAACCGCTGCTGTCATTCGCCGCACCTGGCGATTGCGGCCCTCGCGGATCGACAGCTCGAGCCAGCTGTCGGGCACTGTTTTTCGCGCGCGCACCGGAGGCGTTCTGGGCCACAAACCCTTTGGCTGGTCAATTTTCCTGGCCTTGGCAGGCAGTGACATTCCGTCTTTTAACAATACGCCATTGTTCAGTTTCAAGATGGCTCGAGGCTCGATATCACCTTCAACCTGTACCTGATAGGTTTTCCATTGCTTGTGCCTGGGGTTGGCAATTTGCTGCTGTAGGCGGCCATCGTCTGTCAGCAATAACAATCCCTCGGAGTCGTAGTCGAGCCTTCCGGCAACCCGATAACCTGGCGCTTGTAAATAATCAGCCAGAGTCTTGCGACCCTGCGTATCGGTAAACTGGCTAAGTACCTGAAATGGTTTGTTAAACAAAATAAGACTTGCCATTTAGAGGGCTACCAACTGTTAAAAATGGGTGTTCAGATCAAAGTTTCCTATAATACGTACATGCTACACTACGCGCCATTTTCTGTGTTTAAGGCTGTTTTAGGCAGCGTCACTGGAGGAGTTCACTATGGGATATACACATATTCAAGTACCGACTGAGGGTGAAAAAATCACCGTCAATGACGATTACAGCCTCAACATTCCTGACAACCCCATTATCCCCTTTATTGAAGGAGATGGCATTGGCGTTGATATAAGCCCGGTCATGATCGATGTCGTCAATGCGTCGATCGAAAAAGCTTACGCGGGTAAGCGAAAGATATCCTGGATGGAAATATACACAGGCGAGAAGGCCGCTGAACTGTACGAGGGAGACTGGTTCCCCGAAGAAACACTGGAGGCTATAAAGGAATATTCCGTTGGCATCAAGGGACCACTGACCACGCCGGTGGGTGGCGGTTTCCGCTCACTTAATGTGGCGCTGCGCCAAGAACTGGACTTATATACCTGCCTTCGCCCTGTGCGCTGGTTTGAGGGCGTGCCGTCGCCAGTGAAAGATCCGGGTGCTTGCAACATGGTAATTTTCCGCGAGAACTCAGAGGACATCTACGCCGGTATTGAGTATCAAGCCGGCACAGACGAGGCGCAAAAAGTGGTCGATTTTCTGATCAATGAAATGGGCGCGACCAAAATACGATTTCCCCAAAACGTTGGCATAGGCATCAAACCCGTGTCCGAGGAGGGCAGCAAGCGACTGGTGCGCAAAGCCATTCAATATACAATCGATCAGGATTTACCCTCGGTGACGCTGGTTCACAAGGGCAACATTATGAAATTCACCGAAGGTGGTTTCCGCGACTGGGGATACGAGTTGGCCCTGGAAGAATTTGGCGGTGAACTGCTCGATGGCGGCCCATGGGTGGCCATTAAAAACCCCAATAGCGGCAAGGAAATCATTATAAAAGATGTGATCGCCGATGCCATGTTACAGCAAATTCTGACGCGGCCAGCCGAGTATAGCGTGGTTGCCACACTAAATTTAAACGGCGACTACCTGTCCGATGCGCTGGCAGCCCAGGTGGGCGGAATTGGTATCGCCCCGGGTGCAAACCTTAGCGATACCATAGCCCTATTTGAAGCCACGCACGGTACCGCCCCGAAATACGCGGGACTGGACAAAGTAAACCCCGGCTCTCTCATTCTCTCTGCGGAGATGATGCTGCGCCATATGGACTGGAATGAAGCGGCAGATTTGATTATCAAAGGCATGAATGGCGCGATTCAGGCGCGTACCGTGACCTATGATTTCGAGCGACAAATGGAAGGAGCCACGCTGCTAAGCTGCTCAGAATTTGGCCAGGCAATCATCGCAAAAATGTAAATTTGCATAAAACGGGAAAAAGGCCTTCGGAAACGTAAGGCCTTTTTTTATACCCGGAATGTGGCTCTGGTCGCGCTTTGCCCCCTACCAATCCAATTTAGAACAATCTACTATTAAGGCATAAGTAATTAATCTGGCTCAGGTCTTAAGCCGGCCTTGAAATGCCCTATAATGGTTCCATATCTACTGAAGCAATCGGCGTCGACAAAAAAGAGAGGAACGGTGAACAGCAAGATTATAGGAATGAAGTGGCGCATGTCAGCCGAGGAAGATCACTCGGACGGCTCTTTGGCGGTCAAGGAAGCCAAACCTGAACTAAAGCAGCCACCACTGTTCAAAGTTGTGTTGATTAACGACGACTACACACCCATGGAATTTGTTGTGGAAGTGCTCGAAGTGTTTTTTCGCATGAACCGCGAGCAGGCCACGCACGTAATGTTAACTGTGCACACCCACGGTAAGGGCGTGTGCGGAATTTACACCCGGGATATTGCCGAGACCAAATCGGCCCAGGTAAACCAGTACGCAAGGGAAAAAGAGCATCCCTTGTTGTGTGAAATTGAAGCATCTGAGGGTTAGATGATGAGCCCTCTGAGGAACCGAGTATGCTGAGTAAACATTTGGAACAAACACTCAATGATGCGTTTCGCGGCGCACGGGCTAAACGGCATGAGTTTATGACGGTAGAGCATTTGCTACTGGCCCTTTTGGATAATGACGATGCCATATTAGTACTCAAAGCGTGTGGCGCTGATCTGGGCGCCATGCGCGGAGACCTGGTCGAATTTGTCGATGCCACCACCCCCTTGATTCCCGAAAGTGATGAAGAGCGCGAGACTCAACCAACACTCGGCTTCCAGCGAGTATTACAGCGAGCCGTATTTCACGTTCAGTCTTCTGGTAAACAGGAGGTTACTGGCGCCAGTGTTTTGGTCGCAATCTTCAGCGAGCAGGAGAGCCAGGCGGTCTATTTCCTCAAAACCCAGAGCATCGCCAGACTCGATGTGGTGAACTATATTACCCACGGTATATCCAAAGTCGGCAACGAAGGCGAACTTCCCGACTCCGATCACGTCCCTGGCGAGGAGAGCGCGGGCGAAGAGGGCGGCGAAGCCAACCCACTTGATAGCTTTACCACCAATCTTAATGACGAAGCGAAAGCGGGGCGCATAGACCCCCTCATCGGACGCATGCCGGAAGTTGAGCGAGTTACCCAAATACTGGTACGCAGGCGCAAAAATAACCCCTTATTGGTAGGGGAGTCCGGGGTAGGAAAAACAGCTATTGCCGAGGGCCTGGCCAAACTCATCGTCGACGGCGAAGTCCCGGAGATACTCAAGGGCAGTGTGGTGTATTCCCTCGACCTCGGCGCATTATTGGCGGGCACCAAGTACAGAGGCGATTTCGAGAAGCGCTTTAAAGGTCTGCTTGGTGAACTGAAGAAACGCGAAGGTGCGATTCTGTTTATCGATGAAATCCACACCATCATAGGTGCCGGTGCTGCCTCAGGCGGTGTTATGGACGCCAGCAATCTGCTGAAACCACTGCTCAGTTCCGGACAGATGCGCTGCATAGGTTCAACCACTTTCCAGGAATATCGCGGAATCTTTGACAAGGACAAGGCTCTAAGCCGACGCTTCCAGAAGATCGATGTGCTGGAGCCCAGCCCGGACGATGCCTACAAAATTCTCAAAGGGCTGAAGTCCCGATTCGAGGACTATCATGGTCTGCGCTACAGCAACAAAGCCCTGCGAGTCGCTACAGATTTGTCAGCGCGGTACATTACCGACCGCTTCCTTCCAGATAAGGCGATCGACGTTATAGACGAGGCGGGTGCCTATCAGCAATTACAGCCCGCTTCAAAACGTAAAAAGGTCATCGGAGTCGCGGATATAGAGGCAATTATCGCCAAGATCGCGCGTATTCCACCAAAAACTGTTAGCTCTGACGACCGGGAATCATTGCAGAAGCTTGAAAAGAATCTGCAAATGGTCGTATTCGGTCAAGATAAGGCGATCTCAAACCTGGCAAGCTCCATCAAACTCGCCAGAGCCGGCCTGAGAACTGGCGACAAGCCAATTGGCTCTTTCTTGCTGGCCGGGCCAACGGGTGTTGGTAAAACAGAAGTTACCAAGCAACTGGCCAACATTCTAGGGCTGGAGCTCATGCGATTTGACATGTCGGAGTACATGGAGCGTCATACTGTTTCCCGCTTGATAGGAGCACCTCCAGGTTATGTTGGCTTTGATCAGGGAGGATTGCTAACGGATGCCGTCACTAAAAACCCGCATTCTGTTGTGCTGCTTGATGAAATCGAAAAGGCCCATCCGGAAGTGTTTAACCTTCTACTTCAGGTGATGGACCACGGTAGTCTGACCGACAACAACGGTCGCAAGGCGGATTTTCGCAATGTCATATTAGTGATGACCACTAACGCCGGCGCCGAGAGTATCAGCCGCCGCACGATAGGCTTTACCAATCAGGATCACAGCACTGACGGGATGGAAGCCATTACAAAATCGTTTACGCCGGAATTTCGCAACCGCCTCGACAGCATTATTCAGTTTGAGCCGCTAAGCGAAGACGTTATCTGCACGGTGGTCGATAAATTCCTAACTGAATTGCAGGGCCAACTTGACGAGAAACGCGTAACGCTGGACGTCGATGAGGATGCAAGGTTATGGCTGGTAGAGAAGGGTTACGATGTGAATATGGGCGCCAGGCCCATGGAGCGAGTCATTCAGGAACACATTAAGAAGCCATTGGCCGAGATGGTGCTGTTCGGCGACCTCGCCGGATCAGGCGGCACGGCATTGGTGCGCCTGAACGAAGAGGAAGATAAGCTCGAAGTGAAGGTAGAAACAGAACAGAGCAAGCCGGAAGCTGCTCTGACTTCCGACTAACGCTCGCGGTAAGTGATGCGGCCCTTGGACAGGTCGTAAGGTGTCAGTTCAACACGCACCTTATCGCCGGTCAGGATACGAATGTAGTTTTTACGCATTTTACCGGAGATATGAGCGGTCACCACGTGACCGTTTTCCAGTTCTACACGAAAAGTAGTGTTAGGCAGGGTATCAATTACCTCACCTTCCATTTCAATTTGGTCTTCTTTTGCCATGCTGGGCAGTATTCCTAGATAAAAACAGGGGCGCATTTTGCCTTAAACACATTCAATGTGCTAGACGAATATGTGGCAAAAATACGATAAGTGGCGGATTAGTAGAACAAAAAACGCGAAAACGCTATCAGCGAGCCCCGGCAGGGGCGAATACGGTGAAATGGCACGGGGTATTGCACCACGTTCACCGTTAAAGAAATTAAATCAGGGACGTCCAGCGATTGTTCAAATACAGTTCCAAAGGGCGATACTCTGACTTATACGCCATTTTCTGGCAGTTTCTGATCCAATAACCCAGGTAAACGTACTCGAGCCCCAGCTCCCTGGCTTTTTCAATTTGCCAAAGTACCGCCAGGCCACCCAGACTCCGTTGACTCAGTAGCGGATCAAAAAACGTGTAAATTGCTGACAAGCCGTCTTGAAGCACATCCACCACCGCAACGGCCGCCAGTGCACCACGATCGTAAAAGCGGTAATACTCGGTGCAATTCCATTCATTACTCAGGAACGACAGATACTGGTCTGTGTCCGGGGGATACATATCGCCATCAGAATGACGCTCTTCGATATAGCGCCGATACAGATCATAGGCCACGCTGTCGCTGATATCGGTACTGTGTTCAACCTCGAGGTCGTTGTTGCGTGAGAGCGTACGGCGCTGTCGCCTGTTAGGCGAAAAAGTATCAACCGGGATTCGCGCGGGGATACAGGCGTTGCAATCGATGCAATGCGGGCGATAAATGTGCCCACCGCTGCGCCGAAATCCCAGCGAGGACAGTTTGCTATAGAGCGTTTTATCAACAGGCTGCCGGGGATCCACAAACAAAGTAACCGCCTCCTGATCTTTCAGGTAGCTACAAGCGTGGGGATAGGTGGTATACACCTTCAGGTCCCGCAGGGATGATGTCACAGTAACTCTCCACTGGTGGCTGGCAACTGCCAAATACCGGGGTCGACTTCTCTGTCTACATTTTGGTCAAGCTCGGCCTCGAAGTCCAGTCGAGAAATGTTGCGCGCTCCAAGAGAATTCAGATGTTCGCTCTCTATTTGGCAATCGATCAGTTGAAATGCTCCGCGCTTCATAATATCCACCAACCCCACCAGTGCCACTTTGGATGCATCGGGTTCAAGGGAAAACATCGATTCGCCAAAAAACGCCCCGCCTATGGCCAGGCCATACAGTCCGGCCACCAGTTGGCGATCACACGAATATACTTCAATGGAATGGCCAAAACCACGTTCATGCAATTGCGTATAAGCCACCATCATCTCATCGCTTATCCAGGTTCCCGGGCCCCCAGAGCGGGTGGCGCCGCATTGGTATATGACAGTTTCAAATGCCTTGTCTACAGAGAGGGTAAACACATCTTTGCGTAGTGTTTTGCGCAACGAGCGCGACATATGTAGTTCGTTGGGATAGAGCACCGAACGAGGGTTGGGAGTCCACCAGAGAATCGACTGGGGCTCTTCATACCAGGGGAAAATACCACGCCGATAGGCCGCAATCAGTCGCTGTGGTGACAGGTCTCCGCCAACGGCCAGCAGACCATTGGGGTAATCCAGCGCCTCGCTCGAAGGAGGGAATCCATCGAGGCTGTCACGGCGCTGTCCAGGGCTCTCAAAGTCAGGCAAGGATTCACGCCAGGTCGTCGAGGTATTTCTCGGCGTCCAGAGCCGCCATACAGCCAAAGCCGGCGGAAGTTACAGCCTGGCGGTAAATGTGATCGCCAACATCGCCGGCGGCAAATACACCTGGCAAGCTGGTGGCTGTGGCATTCCCCTCCGTTCCGCTGTGAATCGTTATATAGCCATCTTTCATATCCAATTGCTCGGCAAAAATATCTGTATTGGGTTTGTGGCCAATAGCAATAAATACGCCAGCCAACTCAACATCCGTCACGCTGCCGTCTTTGGTAGACGCTATTTTGATACCAGTAACACCTGAATCATCACCGGTGACTTCCTCGAGCGTGTGGTCCCATATAATTTTAACCTTGCCCTCGGCTTCCCGGGCAAACAGCTTGTCCTGCAGGATTTTTTCCGAACGCAAAGCATCGCGGCGGTGCACCAATATCACTTCGGAGGCTATGTTAGAAAGATATAATGCTTCCTCCACAGCGGTGTTGCCGCCGCCAATAACTGCGACTTTCTGGTTGCGGTAGAAAAACCCGTCGCAGGTCGCGCAGGCGCTGACACCTTTACCCATAAACGCCTCTTCACTGGGCAATCCAAGATACTGCGCCGAAGCGCCAGTGGCGATAATGAGCGCATCACAGGAGTAGGTATTGGTGCCCCGCAAAACCATCGGCCTCGCCTTTAGATCTACCTCCTCGATGTGGTCAAACAGTACCTGGGTATCAAAGCGCTCGGTGTGTTCCTGCATTTGCTGCATTAATTGCGGCCCCTGTAAATCCGCCGCCCCACCCGGCCAGTTTTCAACCTCGGTTGTGGTGGTGAGCTGGCCACCTTGCTGAATTCCGGTGATCACCACAGGGCTGAGATTTGCTCGAGCGGCATAAACGGAAGCGGTATAACCCGCCGGTCCCGAACCGAGAATGATCAAAGGGTGGTGCTGAACGTCGCTCATGTGGTTATTTCCTGTTAGCTATTGTTAATATGGCGGCGATTTTTGGCATTTCTTCGCCTAATCAAGCCATTGTATGGAGGCGGTATATGGTAAATTAAACCCACGCATCCAGCAAAGATCAAAATTATTTTAAAAATACTGCCTAACCCTTTGATATAAAAAACAAATATTGGCACAATTGAATCTTACGATAAAAGGATTGTGATCCGGTATCACGCCTTTTTACACCACGGCCCAAGAGGACATAAAACCCAGTGTCGGAAAGTACTAATACAGACAGCTTCCTGGGACCGAGATTGCGCGAAGGCGCGTTTATCGGTATCAGCGCCGCGTGCATCTACCTGCTTATGGCGCTGTTTACCTACAGTGGCTCTGACCCGGGCTGGTCTGCGACCGGCAGCGGGGCAAAAATTGTCAATGCGGGAGGCCCCACAGGCGCCTGGGTTGCCGATGTCTTTTTCTCATTGGTTGGCTATGCAGCATACCTTTTCCCTGTGTTACTGGCCTATAGAGCGCTGATTATTTTAATAGAACGCCATGAACACAAGGAGTTCGACTGGCTAACTTTCGCCATTCGCGCCCTGGGTCTGGTATTAGTGATGATCGCCGGAACCGCGCTTACAGCTATGAATGACCTGGGCACGTCTGGTTTACCCCAGGGCGCGGGCGGAATTCTCGGGCAGTCCATTGGCGATGCGTTTACCACCGCCTTCAGCAGCGTCGGCAGTCGCCTGATCCTTTTGGCAGTTTTTCTGTTTGGTATCACCATTTTTACCGATGTGAGCTGGCTGAAACTAATGGACGACCTGGGTTACTGGGCGGTGAAAATAACGGCAAGTACAAAGTCGTGGCTGCGCAACAGCTTTGATTCTTTCCGTGACAAAAGAGAGAAAGACAAAGCCCAGGAAGCGCGGAAGCTGGTTATCACAGAATACGTCGAAAAAGAGAAAAAACGTAAACCGCCAAAAATCAAACCGCTCAAGCCAAAAGCCGAAAAAAGTGATCGCCTGGAAAAAGAGCGGCAACAACCGCTATTTGACGCGCCAGTAACAGGCGAAATGCCACATCTTGATCTGTTGGATGCCAATGAGCAGGACCGGACTCTGGGGTTTTCCAAGGAAGCACTGCGGGGACTATCCAAACTTTTGGAATTAAAACTGCTAGATTTCGGTATTACGGCAGAGGTCGTAGCGGTCTACCCCGGCCCGGTTATCACCCGTTTTGAAATTCAGCCTGCAGCGGGTGTGAAAGTCTCCAGAATTTCAGGCTTGGCGAAAGATCTTGCACGTTCATTAGCGGTCATTAGCGTCAGGGTTGTCGAAGTCATTCCGGGTAAGTCGGTAGTGGGCATCGAAATACCCAATGAACACCGAGAGATCGTAAACTTCCGCGACGTACTGGCATCCAATACGTTTGAACAGTCCAAATCGCCGCTGACCCTGGCCCTGGGGCACGATATATCCGGTGAACCCACGGTAGCGGATCTTGCGAAAATGCCGCATTTACTGGTGGCCGGTACTACGGGTTCGGGTAAATCTGTTGGCGTTAACGCCATGCTGCTCAGCCTCTTGTACAAATCCGGGCCGCAGGATGTGCGTTTAATTCTGGTTGATCCAAAAATGCTTGAGCTATCGGTTTACGATGGCATTCCACATTTGCTTACTCCTGTCATTACCGATATGAAAGACGCCGCCAATGGTCTGCGCTGGTGTGTGGCAGAAATGGAACGGCGCTATAAGCTAATGGCTGCTATGGGCGTTCGCAACTTGGCAGGCTATAACCGCAAAGTGGAGGATGCTATCAAGGCCGGAGCCGGCATCCCGGATCCCCTGTGGACGCCGGACCCAATTTTCGCGGAAACCGACGAGGAACAGATCGCTCCCACACTCGAAAAACTGCCGGCTATCGTTGTGGTAATCGATGAATTTGCCGACATGATTATGATCGTCGGTAAAAAAGTTGAGCAGTTGATCGCCCGAATCGCTCAAAAGGCGAGGGCAGCGGGTATACATTTGATTCTCGCGACGCAACGCCCGTCAGTGGATGTTATTACCGGCTTGATCAAAGCGAACGTACCTACGCGAATCGCGTTCCAGGTGTCTTCAAGAATCGACTCCAGAACCATTCTCGATCAGGGTGGCGCCGAGCAATTACTGGGCCACGGCGACATGTTGTACCTTCCCCCGGGCAGCGGTATGCCTGTGCGGGTACACGGGGCATTTTGTTCCGATGAAGAAGTACACCGCGTTGTCGCCGACTGGAAAAGGCGCGGAAAACCGGCCTATATCGATGGCCTGTTGGATGAGGGCGGCAGCACGCCGGTGACGCCAGAGGAACTTCAGTCCAGTTCAGGTGCCAAAGATGATGAGAGCGATGCACTTTACGACGAGGCTGTGCACTATGTCTGCGAGAGCCGCCGGGCTTCGATATCATCCGTACAGCGCAAGCTACGTGTCGGCTACAACAGAGCCGCACGCCTGATTGAAGCTATGGAAGCGGCTGGAATAGTCACCGAAATGGGGACCAACGGCCAGCGTGAAGTATTAGCACCAAAATCCAGATCAGATTAGCAGCGGATATAACATGAAAAAAATTCTGGCCACTGTGTGGCTTTTCCTCCTGGCAAATACTGCCTATGGTGAAATTGATGACACCGAGGCGCTGCTAGCGGTACTCAATAGTATTGATAGTATGCAAGGCCAGTTCTCACAGCAGCAATACGATGAAAGTAATGCCTTGTTGGCAACCTCGGCGGGGCAGTTCCGTTTGTTGCGCCCGGGATATTTCGCCTGGGAAATTGAATCGCCAGACAGTCAGCTAATCATTGCCGACCCCCAATACATTTGGCAGTACGATCGCGACCTGGAGACTGTCACGAGGCGCCCGGTTGACGATTCACAGCAGATGTCCCCGCTGCAGGTGCTTGGCGGCAACGAAACACTCTTGCGCGGCAGTTTTGATGTAGAACAAACCGCCACTGACACATTTTCTCTAAGCCCCAAAGGCATTAATCCGGGGTTTCAGAGTCTATTGGTAACCTTTAGCGGCAACGCGTTCGCGGCGCTGGAAATCGAGGACAACCTGAACCAGCGGATCGTCATTGAGTTTGCGCAGGTCGATAGCGAATCCAAACTGCTGGTCGAAGATTTTTCCTTTATTCCTCCTCAGGAAGCAGATCTCTTTTACTACGACCAATAGACTTTAACGAAAACCGCCTTCCAATTCAGATGCCAGGTAAGCAAAGACGGCATAAGCTGCCACATTTTGCGCCAGTTTCTCAGCGTCAATTTTGTCAAAAGTATCGTTCGCGGTATGGTGAAGATCGAAGTAATCCCAACCGTTTTGTACCAGGGAGACAACCGGCACCCCAGCTTCGCGCAGGAAATACAGATCTGCGCCACCACGCGCTTTATTAGAGCCGCCTGCTATGCCCAGCGGGCTCAGCGCAGCGGCTATAGCCTGGGCAGCAGGTAACTTTTGCTCGGCTACACGAGTATCGAAGCGCCAAACTTTACCGGCTCCGAAATCGGATTCAGCGGCGACAATGTGGTTTTCGAGTTCATTTGCATGCCGCTGAGCATAGGCCCGAGCGCCGACAACACCCACTTCCTCTGCGCCAAACAAAACGATTCGTATCGTGCGCTTGGGGCCATTTGGTAGGTGATCGAGAAGAAGTTTGGCCGCTCCCACAACGATGCCGACACCCGCGCCATCATCGACGGCACCGGTGCCAAGGTCCCAGGAATCCAGATGGGCACCAATGAGCACAATTTCCTCCGGATGTTCGGTACCAATAATTTCAGCGACGACATTGCCGGATGTGGCATCGGGGGTAAGCTGTGTTTCCAGAACCATCCGTAGCACCACCGGCGTACCTGTATTCACAGTTCGCCTCAACTGATCCGCATCTGGCGCTGAAAGGGCAGCAGTGGGCACCGAGGGCACATAGTCGTCACCCGCTCGATGCATTTGACCGGTATGTGGGAAACGATTACTGCTGGTACCGGCAGAGCGAATGAGCGCGCCAATTGCTCCAGCGCGATGTGCCTCATAGGCGGTTTCCCTGCGTTTTTTCGACGCAACGCCATAGCCTGAGCCGTCCTGGGTACGCGTCATCACCTCGTCGACAAAAACAATTTTTCCCAGAAGAGATTTTCCCGGCTGTGATGAAAGTGCCGCCAGAGAGGTGAACGAAACCACTTCGCCCTCAACACCCTTGGGCCCTGTACTTTCACTGCCGCCCAAAGCGGTCACGCTCAGCTGCTGGGGAAAGGGGGAGATAATTTCTACACGCTCGGTGCCACGCTGCCAAAGCGGCAGTGAAAATTCCTCAATGCGTACATTGGCAAAGCCAAGAGACTCGAGCTTCTCTAACGCCCAGAGTCTGGCCCGGTGTTCCGCCTTCGAACCGGCCAGACGAGGGCCAACCTCAGTGGTGAGCGACTCAACAATTTTATAGCCAGTTCGGTCCTCCAAGGCCAGACCAATCAGTTTTTCTGTGATTTCCATGCTGTTGACCGGCAGAGGCGTTTGCGCCTGGGCAGTGTGGCCAGTCATTGAGAACACTAGTAAGTAAACAGCAATAATACGAGCGGTCATAAAAAAATCCTGATAGCGAGAGAGAGCGGTCGATTTTGACCTTTATAGTGTGCATCTATTGCGATTGATGCAAGCACAAAGGATTAATCATACAATGAACGCTGTTAAATCTTTGATCGCCTGAGCTCATGTTAAATTACTGTATTATCGCGCTCCGTAAAAATACTCAACGCTATGACGGATGACCTGTTTGGTTCAGCAGTGCCTTCCGATCAAGGCACCAGCCCGGCAGGCTATCAGCCACTCGCCTCCCGATTAAGACCGCAGACCCTGCAAGAATATACGGGCCAGGATCATCTACTGGCTCCCGGCAAGCCGCTCAGGCAGTCTATCGAACGCAACCAACTGCACTCAATGATTCTGTGGGGGCCTCCGGGTGTTGGCAAAACGACCTTGGCACGCATCATTTCAAACACTGCTGAGGCCTATTTTGTACAAATTTCTGCGGTACTTTCCGGGGTTAAGGAAATACGCGCGGCAGTTGCACAGGCTCAACAGCAAAAGGGCTCCGGACGCGATACGGTTTTATTTGTAGACGAGGTGCATCGCTTCAACAAGTCCCAGCAAGATGCATTTTTGCCCTACGTGGAAGACGGCACCGTTATCTTCATCGGCGCCACTACCGAAAATCCCTCCTTTGAACTCAACAACGCATTGCTCTCGCGCAGCAGGGTTTACAAGCTCAGATCTCTTGAAGCAACAGATCTCGAAAGCGTGTTGAAAAGAGGATTGGAACATTTTGGACCTTCGCTGACTATCGACCCGCAATGTCTCTCTTCGCTGGCTCAACAGGCCGACGGTGACGCCAGAAGAGCCCTCAACCTGCTGGAACTTGCCGCTGACCTGGCCGAAGAGGTGGAAGGCAGCAAGGAAATTACCGCTGACACGCTCGAAGAAGTACTGCAGGCATCACTGCGGCGTTTCGATAAAGGCGGTGACCTTTTTTATGATCAGATAAGTGCCATGCACAAAGCAGTGCGCGGCAGCTCCCCGGATGCAGCGTTGTACTGGTTCTGCCGCATGCTCGACGGCGGGTGTGACCCCCTATATCTGGCCAGGCGCGTCGTTCGTATGGCCAGCGAGGATGTGGGCAATGCCGACCCGCGGGCTCTGACCATCGCCCTGGAGGCTTGGCAGGTACAAGAGCGCCTTGGCAGTCCGGAAGGCGAACTGGCTATCGCTCAAGCCATTGTCTATCTGGCCTGTGCGGCAAAAAGCAACGCTGTCTATACCGCCTATAACGCTGCCAGAGCCGATATTGAAGCGGGCGGCAGCGAAGAAGTGCCATTGCATTTGCGCAATGCGCCAACGCAACTGATGAAGGAACTCGAGCACGGAGCGCAGTACCGCTATGCGCACGACGAGGAGGGCGGCTATGCAGCCGGAGAAAATTATTTCCCACAGGCCCTGAAAGACCGCCGGTACTACCAACCCGTTGAACGCGGCCTGGAACTCAAAATTGGTGAAAAGTTGCGATATCTGCGTGGACTGGATGAAACCAGTGCCCTAAAACGCTATAGCTGAACCGTATATTGTGCGCTGCTAGAAATATCCCTGTGCTCTAATTGCCTGTACAATACGCAAACAACAGCAACCGCTTGACTGATACCATGAAATACCTCCTTTTTGTTGCCCTGGGCGGCGCCTCTGGTGCCGTGTCACGCTATTTGCTTGCCAACTGGGCCCACGAGCTATGGGAGGGGAAACTCCCAGTGGGCACGCTGCTGGTTAATTTGCTGGGCTCTGCAGCAATAGGTGTAGTATACGTTTTATTGGTCGAAAAAGAGCTTATGCATGCGGATTGGCGCGGGGTGCTCATGGTTGGCTTTCTCGGCGCATTCACAACCTTTTCTACGTTTTCACTCGAAACGATCAATCTCTTTGAGAGCGGCCATTGGGCACAGGCATTGGCCTACATGTTCGGAAGCGCCATTTTGTGTGTTCTTGGTGCGGGCTCTGCCATATATTTCACGCGAATGCTGGCGTAAATCTCTTTATAAATGAATTTTTAAGACTAGACAGGAACTTTACGAATGCTCGATATCAAGGCGGTCAGGAAAGATCCCCAGGCCATTGCCGATCAACTTGCCAAGCGGGGCTTTGAATTTGACGTTGCCCAATTCACTGCTCTGGACGCCCAACGAAAGCAGGCGGATGTGGACAGCCAGGGCCTAAATGCAGAGCGTAAGACCGCGTCTAAAAAAATTGGCGAACTGGTAGGCCAGGGCATGAGTGTTGAAGATGCCAAGTCGACAGTCAATGAGACATTGGAAAAAATTGCGTCACAAATTGATGCGCTCACTGAGCAGGCCAAAGCGGTTCAAGTGGAATTGGATGAACTTTTATTGAGCATCCCGAATCTTCCCGATCCGCAAGTTCCCACGGGTAGCTCCGAGGACGACAATGTTGAAATAGCCCTCTGGGGCACACCCGCAAGCTATGACTTCACGGTGCGTGACCACGTTGAAGTCGGCGAGTTATTGGCGCAACTCGACAGCGAAACCGGCGGTAAAATCACCGGTTCACGGTTTACCGTTATGTACGGTGGCCTGGCCAGAATGCATCGCGCACTGATTCAGTTCATGCTCAACATGCATACTGAAGAGCACAACTATCAGGAAATTTACGTGCCGTACATCGTCAACAAGGAATCCCTGAAGGGCACCGGACAATTGCCCAAATTTGAAGAGGACTTGTTTAAACTGCGCTCCGACAGCGAGTATTACCTGATACCAACGGCAGAGGTTCCCGTAACAAACGTTGCCCGTGACCGCATCTACGAAGACAGCGAATAGGGCGCAGCGGGCATTCGGTTTGCCTGCCACTCGCCGTGTTTTCGCAGTGAAGCGGGCAGTTACGGGCGCGACACACGAGGAATGATACGTCAGCATCAATTTGAGAAGGTCGAACTGGTGCAGTTTGTTCGCCCGGACCGCTCTGAGGCGGCTCTGGAAGAATTAACCGGCCATGCGGAGGCAGTGCTTCAAGCCCTGGCGCTGCCCTACCGAAAAGTTATTCTGTGCGGAGGGGACCTGGGTTTTTCAGCGAAGAAGACCTACGACCTGGAAGTATGGCTGCCGGCGCAGGAGACTTACCGGGAGATTTCGTCGTGCAGTAATTTTGGCGATTATCAGGCCAGGAGAATGCAAGCACGCTGGCGCAATCCAGTCTCTGGAAAACCAGAGCTGCTGCACACCGTAAACGGTTCAGGCCTGGCGGTCGGTCGAACACTTGTTGCGGTACTCGAAAACTATCAGCGCGAGGACGGTTCAGTAACCGTACCTGAGGCGCTCCGCCCCTATATGGGCGGTGTCGAAGTACTGACGAGCTAAAGCTGTGGAATACTTGCCAATTTTTTTGCAGCTCAGGGGTGCCAAAGTCCTTTTGGTGGGCGGCGGCACAGTGGGGACACGCAAGGCGCGCTTATTATTTAAGGCAGGCGCCATCGTTTCCGTGGTAGCGCCGCAGATCAATCCAGAGCTGGAAACTGCACTACAGGAACATAAAGGGCAATGGCAGGCGCGCAGCTACACGCAAACAGACCTTGATGACGTTACCCTGGTGGTGGCTGCAACCCCCGATGCTGCCATAAACAAACGCATTTCCGAGCAGGCAAAAAAGCGTTCAATTCCGGTAAACGTGGTGGATTCACCACAGCTGTGTACCTTTATTTTCCCCTCTATAGTAGATAGATCGCCTCTGGTTATTGCCATTTCAAGTAGCGGACGTAGTCCGGTACTTGCGCGTTTGTTGCGTCGAAAAATTGAAGCGATGGTACCGGCTGCCTATGGCAGACTTGCCGAATTTGCCGGCAGGATGCGAGACCGCGTCAAGCAACACATTCCCTCGGAAAGCCCGCGCCGTATCTTTTGGGAGCAAGTAATAGAAGGGCGCGTAGGCGAAATGGTTCTGGCGGGCAGGGAAGAGCAAGCTGAAAAGCAACTGCAGCAGCAGTTGTCAGACACTGCGGCTTCGGCACATCATGGCGAAGTTTATCTCATAGGTGCGGGGCCCGGTGACCCGGATCTAATGACCTTCAAAGCGGTGCGCCTTTTACAGAGCGCAGACGTCGTACTATACGACCGCCTCGTGTCGCAACCCATTATTGAGTTGGCAAGAAGAGATGCGCAGCGTATATATGTGGGCAAAGCGCGAGCCGATCATTCAGTTCCGCAGCCGGAAATAAACCAACTGTTGGTTGACCTTGCTCTGACGGGGCAACGTGTTGTGCGGCTAAAAGGTGGCGACCCTTTTATTTTTGGTCGTGGCGGTGAAGAAATTGAACTACTGGAAAAAAACAATATTCCCTTTCAGGTTGTACCGGGAATCACGGCAGCCAGTGGCGCTGCATGTTATGCGGGTATACCGCTTACCCATAGGGATTATGCACAATCGGTTCGGTTTGTAACTGGCCATCTAAAGGCCGGTGGCAGTGAACATGACTGGTCACAATTTCGCTCAACAAGCGAAACACTGGTTTTTTATATGGGCCTGGCGGGCCTGCCTGTCATTTGCGAACAGCTGCAATCCTGCGGCCGGTCACCCGACACACCCGTGGCACTTATCGAGCGCGGAACACTGCAAGAACAAAGAGTCATTGTTGGCACGTTGGCGACGATGGTTGATATTGTCAGGCGAGAAAACCCCAGAGCACCCACATTGATTATTGTTGGAGATGTCGTGCAACTTCACGAAAAGCTTGCCTGGTTTGGCAACTCCTAAAATTATCTCAACCGAATAGACACCTACCCCTTTTGTGGTATATCGCACTATTAACAGATTTTCTCCGCTGCTCTATGATTATCTTCCGGTTACAAAAACGCTAAAGAAAAGGGGAGACGTAATGAGTGTCACCACTATCGTATTGCTAAGCCTGATAGCAGCCTTTCTAATATTGCGTTCGAAGCGCGACATCCCAACCCGCAAGAAAAAAACGGCAATACAAGCACGGCCAAAAAGTCCCTATAGCAGTGCCGCAATTCGGCACGGGAATTGCGCCTGCTCAGCAGTCAAAACAATTGGGAAACAGCGGTTCCTTACATCCGAAGTACCAATAATTCCAGTCCCAGATTGCACCGCTAAAACGTGTACCTGTAAATATGTCCGCTATAATGACAGGAGAAATATGGATACCCGAAGGGCTCCATTCAGTCTTGAAGCTGACCTGTATGCCACTGCCGGAAAACCTGATCGGCGCACACTCAACGCACGCCGCAGTATCGACAATGAGTCTACTGCTTTAGACGACTTCGACTACGACGATATTGAATGGATTGGTTAACTTAAGTTAATTTAACTACACGCTCCTGGTGTATTGCCCCTACATGACAGGGGCATTTTTTTTGAATTAGGGCTAGTATTTTGGGATGGTTCTCCAAATTTTCCACTATATGAAACAAATAGCAGTATGCCTGGCAGTACTCCTGATATCCGCCTGCTCATCTACACCCAGCCAGCCAGAGTCGCAAGCCGAACAAATAACCCACTCTGAAAAGGCTGTTACTGTCGCGCTTCTGGGCAGTACTGGAATGACTGGTGGCTTCATCTTGCAGGATTTACTCACGCACGGTTATAAAGTCAGGGCCCTGGCCCGGTCGCCACAAAAGCTGGATGCGATGCGCAATCAAATTACTATTGTTAAGGGAGATGCCACCAACCCCGAAGCAATAAGAGAGCTGCTTATGGGCAGCGATATCATCGTCAGTGCAATTGGGCCCGTCAAAGGCGATGGCCTTATAGCAAAAACGATTAGCACCCGCACCACAAAAAACATCATAGATACAATGTCCACATTCTCGATCGAGCGGTATATTGTTGTTTCTGGTGCTGCTGTCACTGTCCCGGGGGACAATCGCAATATGACAGGCTGGCTTGTGCAAAAGTCGGCCACACTGGCGCTCAGGGACACCGTAAAAGACAAACAGGCTGAATACAAACTACTAGCAGCGAGCGAAATTAACTGGACATTGCTTAGGTGCCCCGTGATATCCGCCGAACCCTTCAAGGAGCCTGCCATTGAATCCCTTGCCAGCCCCAGTGCGTTCTCGTTGCGAGCCGGAGAGCTGTCGCGATTTATCGTGGAGTTAGTGGCGTCAGGCAACTTTAGTCGCCAAGCTCCCTTTTTGAACAGCCGCTAAGTACATGCAAAAAAAACCGGCACTGGGCCGGCTTGGTCGATAATGAAAACGGGGAGCTCTAACTTTCTTTTTCGAGCTCCGCAAAACGCTGCTGCTTCATCAGGAGTGCATCTACCAGTACATTGCCCGCTTCACTAAGAAGTACGTCAGGCATTTTTTCCTCTTCCTCTTCAGCTTCAACGTCTGCAATTTCATCCTTCGTGGATTCATCTCCATCATGATCAGTTTCACTCTCGCTCTCTTCCTCAGACTCGTCTTCCTCATCTTCCAGCGAGGTGAGCAGCTCTTCGCCCTTGGCCTTGCGGCGTTTGTTTTCAATCGCCAGTGCTTTACCTTCTTGCGTTTCGCGCAGCGCGATACGCGCCTTCTCATTGAGCGGCAAGGATTTTATTTCACGACTTTCCTGAACTAGCCTCACCTGATCTTCAAGATAAATGAAATCGGGGTTAAGCGCACTGCGCTCGGCAAATAATTGACTCAGCTGAGGCACAGTTTTAGTCAAATCGTTGTAGCGACGGTGTCTCACGGGGTTTATCTGATCCCAATTAAGCGCGTGATCCAGTGAACTTTCGCCAATCTCTTGAGAGTCATATAACGAGGGGAAAGCAACATCGGGCACCACACCACGGTGCTGTGTGCTCTCTCCGGAGATGCGGTAAAACTTGGATTCGGTAATTTTCAACTGTCCCTCTGTTAACGGTATCAGAGTCTGAACAGTGCCCTTGCCAAAGGATTGGTCTCCCACCACGATACCACGCTGGTAGTCCTGTATGGCGCCGGCAAAAATTTCTGATGCGGAGGCACTAAGGCGATTAATCAATACCACCAATGGGCCTTCATAAAAAGAAGTTCTAAGGCGTTTACCATCTCGCCATACACGGCTTGAAGAATGCCGAATTTGAACCGTAGGCCCGTATTCGATAAACAGCCCAGTAAGTTCATTGGCTTCCTGAAGCGAGCCACCACCGTTATTGCGTAGGTCGATAACAATGCCTTCAACCCCTTCAGCAACCAACTCATCAAGCAGCT
>JBALVT010000003.1:0-71849 GCA_036961345.1 Halioglobus sp. | reverse complement strand
GGTGTTGCTTGTAGCGTTACCCAATACAACGGCAAAGGCCTCACTCCAGTTGTTTAACAGCCCTCCGCCTGCCGGATCTACATCACCACTCAACTGCCCATTCACATAGATCTTGCGGCCGTCTATTGGATCATAGGTGACGACCACGTGTTGCAGGCTCGCCTGGGCAAGCTCATCCGCATCCGCTGTTGTTAATGCTGGAGAACCGCCGTTATTGTCTTCTGTCACAGTGCTGCGATTAAACGCTTCATAGTTATAGAGACTTTGACTGAGCAGCATATTGCGATTCTCAGGGCCACCGGCGTACGCCATAATCCATGCTTCCTCCTGGGAAACATTGCTCGGCGCAACCCAGGCTTCAATGCTGTATTCACCTGTCCCGGCAATTTTATTGAAGAGCTTGGTGCTGCTACCAACCCCGCCCTGAGCTTTGCCATTAACAAAACGAATTCCCCAACCAGCCTGCCAGGCGTACTCACCAGACAGGGTCAGCGGTATTTCCGGCAACACGCCACTGGTATCGGCGGTAGTAGTACCTGTGCCTTCACGGAACTCCCACTTGGCAACGAGGTTCGCTTCGAAGCGCCCACCACTGGTGGCAATAATTCCGTCTCTTTCAAGTACCTGTGCGGTACTAACTAATAGCGCAGGGTCAATATCGGTAACTGGCACCGTGCCTGCCAGGTTGAGTATGGCCTGTTCTACCTCGGCGGCGTTGTCGTCACAATCGCTCCAGCAATTGTGCGACTCTGGTGCAAGCCTCAAGACCAGGCGAGACATCGCCGGCTCTATCAAATCAATTGTTCCGCGCAACGCTTTGTAAGCAAGTTCACTGCTGGCACTGGCAAAAAAGGGTACCTGGGGAATGACAGCGGTATCTGAGTGACAGTCGGCGCAATAGGTTTGCAGTATGTCCAACAGCTCGCCGCCACTTTCCAAATCAAGACCCAGCGCACTTACATCCAGCAGCTCCTGCGGCAGGACTTTGGTTCCCGCTGGGCTAATCGCGTCGCGGGGCGTGAGCTGCACCGTGGCGGCACTCGATAGACCGGTCGCGGCCCATCGCTCAATATAACCAGTGATCGTAGTAGCGCAGGTTGCATTCTGGTCAGCGCCCAACCAACAGTTATGGCCATTGGCAACACGCTGCACCAACGCTGAACTGGCCGGTTCACTGAGATTTACCACCGTGCGTGCCTCTTGCCAGGCCTCATTCACATTAGTCTGGTCTACGAAATGTGTTGTACCAGGCCCGCCAGGCGTGTGGCATTCACCGCATCGATCATTGGCCGCCAATGCATCATAAAGAGATACCTTGAAGTTCTGAATCTCCTCACTGGCGGGCGCAGCGCCGTTATAGACAAAATCGGAGCTGCCCACTCCGGCACTGATATCCACAGACCGCTCGCTGCCACCACCGCCACTGCCGCCACTGCAGGCGGACAGTGCCAAAAGCACAAAGTAGGGCAGTTGGCGAAACGTAAGAAAACTATTTGATCGCAGTATGTTCACTATCAGTTCTCCCTAAAGATGGCTGGCGCAATAACCCGCCACTTCCGCGAAGACCTGTTTAATATTGCCACCGACATCAAAGGTGCTGGCAAATCCATCTACCGCGGCTTCTTCGGTCGCGGTCGCCATCGGCTCACGCAAACAAACTGTACGGAACACTTTTTTCACCTGGCAATACGTATATGCATCGGAGTTGGCAAGTTCAGAACCCAGCGAAGCCGCGCCGTCTCCCTCGGAGTAGGCCGGGTTTACGGCCAAATCAAAGGCACCCGTATTTGCAGCGTCCCCGTGCCAGCCAACGCGCCCGCTGTTATCCCCCAGGCGCCAGTAATTGGTCCAATGGTTATTCGGCGTGACATAACCAGTGGCAAAGGTTGCTGAGTTAATCGAATACTTGGCTTGCACCACTCCCTCGGTGTACACAATATTTCCCATGTCCTTACGAGCGTCCAACTCAAGATTGGGAAATTCCTCCTCTGCCGGATACGGGAAATCATAATAGGCAAATGCCTGGGCCATTGGGTCCATACCGCTGTGGCAGGTAACACATTGATTCAGAAATAACGCGCTATCACCGCCAGGACTGCGCGACACATCTTGCCTGATTCGATCGGGTGGCCTGCTGCCGTCCTTGAGTTGTTCCAGGTCCATGCACAGGTGATTCAATAGCGTGAAACGGAACATCGCACGGTTGGTACCATCAACAAAGAAGGAACGCGCCGCAGCTCGCGTGGTCATAACACCCGCAACTGCGGATTGGGGAAGGCTGGTGACGCTGCTCTGAAGATCTCTTACCAGGACATCGGGATCGCCCAGATTTCGCCCGGATGCTTCCAGGAATTCATAGTGATCATTGTTACTGCCAGAATAGGCAGGTATCCCTGCGATCGCTCCACGGTACATAATATCCGCCGACAGCAATTGCCTAAAATCTATTTCGTCTCGCGCCATGCCAATGACGGTTGCACTGTAATCGTTCAGTGGCGCAAAACTGTCCTGGGCTTCATTGCTCCAGGGGGTTGCCCAGTTCTTCAAGGTAACCGTGTAGAAATCTCCGGTGGCCTGTAGATCGGGCGCACCGTCGATGGCATACAGAGCAGCTGTCACTGCACCCCCGCTTCCGCCGATGGCGCTTTCCATCACATCCAACATCGCATCGCTGGCCGGCACGCCGGTCAAGCGATCGTGAATGCGTATAGCCTGCTCACGAGGCCCGGCGTAACCGAGCTCGGAAAACAATGCAAATACCAAAAAAATGTTTAAAAAATGCTTGCCCCAATCCATCAACCAGGCCTCAAAAGTGGCGAATCAGTGTCAGCTGATTTGTCAAACCTCGTTAACGCGGATAAGCGGGTCCCGCGATTAAAAATCCCCCAAATTTGTCGTGCATCATATGGCTGCTGGAGGTGTTTATATTCCCTAACTGTTTGTACTTTTTATATTGCAAACGGTATCACAATAGGGCCAGAATAGATGATCAAATCAAAAAATATTTCTATCTACCTGATTCTAAAGGATTTATTTTATCGGTCTCGCTGTTTTTAGTATAATAACCACAGGTAATAACTGGAAAATGAAGAAAATTGGGCAAATTTCGGGAGCATTATTTGGCACCCTTGCTCCGCTAATTCCGATCGTATTTGCCGTTGGCTGCACCGGTGGCGGTGGCGGTGGCGTGAGCATTTCCAAAGACAGCCAGGGCGAAGATCCCGTGGTATTGGAAATACCCATCGCCTATATCAAACGCCCCCTGCCTGAAGAGCCCACCGACCTGAGGAATCCGCTGGAATTTGCACCCGGTGCGCAGCTGTTTGTGAGAGATCGTTCTGCTGCCAGCGCGGATGAAACTGACATTACCAGGCTGATAGCCCAGGTAGTTGCTGAAGAAGAAGGTATTGCCGCTGAAGAAATCGCCATAGACATCAAAGGCGTGGACAGCTCTTTTGACGGCAGCACTCTGATTTTTGCCGTTCGCGCGGTACCCCAGCCTATAGATGACAACCTCGAACGCACAACCTGGAATCTATGGACCCTGAACCTGGAGTCTCTGGAACCCCAATACCTCATCCCATCGCGTATCAAACGAAATGAAGGCGTGGAAACAGGTGGTGGCCACGATATAGCACCACACTTTCTAACAGACGATCGAATTTTGTTTAGCTCCACACGACAGGTTGCCAGCCAGGCCAGGCAACTTGACGAGAGCCGCAGCCAGATATTCGCCGCGCTTACCGAAAGCGGTAATGACCCAGCTGCAGTGTTGCATATTTATGATCCGCAATTACGCGATGCCGAATTCAAACAGATTTCTTTCAATTTAAGCCACGACCTGGACGCCGCTGTGCTTTCCTCAGGGGAAATTGTGTTCAGCCGCTGGAACAACACCGCCAGCAATCACATCAGTCTGTTCCGGGTGAGCCCCTCAGGATTGGAATTATCACCGCTGTATGGCTTTCACAGCCAAAATACCGGCACCAACGACAGCGCGATCGAATTCATGGCGCCCAGAGAACTGGACGACGGGCGACTGATTAGTGTCGCCAAACCTTTTAGCTCAACTACTTTCGGCGGCGAGCTTATTATTATCGACACAGAAAATTTTACAGAGCGGGACCAGCCTACCTGGGAAAATCAGGGCGCAGCCGGACCCGGACATGTGTCGCTAACCAATACCGAAATACGAACCGACGGACTGCTCTCGCAGGGGGGTCAATTTGGTTCAGTTTACCCGCTGCGCGATGGCACCGGACGCCTGCTGGTGACCTGGGCTGATTGTCGTGTAATAGCCGAAGACGCAAACCTTACCGACCCCGATCAAGCCGCTCAGGCCGGCGATTTCCAGCCCTGCAAACTACAAGCCGACAACACCGTCGTAGCCCCTCCCCTGTATGGCGCCTGGATTTACGACCCCGCCAACGACACACAGTTACCGGTTGTCGTCGGTCAGGAAGGATTTATTATTACCGAGGTGATCGCCGCTGAGCCGCGCGAATTCCCCGAGATTTTGCCACTGCCATTGAGTTTTAACGCCGATCTGGCCGCGGCAAATATGGGCCAGCTATTGATAGACAGCGTTTACGACCTGGACGGCATGGATAACTCACCGGCCGGCATTGCCCAGCACGCACAACCTGGCAACCCCGCCTTCGCCGCACGCCCTGCACGGTTTCTGAGAATATTCCAGCCGGTACCTATTCCCGACCCTGACGTGTTTGAAATCCCAGAGTTTGCCTTTGGTGTAACGACCGCTTTTTCGTTTCGCGAGATCACCGGTTACGCACCGATAGAGCCAGATGGTTCAGTCACCGTGAACGTATCCGCCGACAGGCCGTTCAGCTTCAGTGTTCTGGATGTCCAGGGCCGCAGAATTGGTCCACGTCACAACTACTGGTTGCAACTGGGCCCCGGAGAGGTGATGCACTGCACCGGCTGTCACTCCGGGGGCAACCCCTTACCGCATGGCAGATACAATTCGCAACCCACGGCGTCCAACCCCGGCGCCACGGCGCTACCAAACGGTGTTACTGGTTTTAGTGGAACCGACTCAACCGACCTTTTCGCCACCGAAGTGGGACAGACAATGGCCCAGGTATGGGACTTTCACAGGCCCATGGGCAACGAAACGGCACCGGACAGGCAATTGACGCTGGCCCCTTCTTATACCGATGAATGGAGCGCACCAACCCTGACCCGGGACCCGGACATTCTCGATCGGGAATACGATCCTGACTGGACGGATATTCCAGCGGACAAACCGATTATTGTAAACAATTTGGACCCTGGAGAACCCAGCCGTATCGTGATTAATTATATCGACCACATACAGCCCATTTGGCAGCGAGTACGCAGCGCAGTAGACGATGGCAGCGGCAATATGATCGACACATGCGTAGGCTGCCATGCAACTGCGGGCGATACCAGTGTGGCGGCTGGCCAACTTGACCTCACCAATTCTCCTTCCGCTATTGACCCCGACCACTACCGCTCTTATCGTGAGCTATTGGATATCGACTCGGCGCAATGGATTACGACAGCCGGAGCCCTGGCCGAACGCCAGCGAGTTTGCAGTGAAGTGGATGAGCAGGGCAATATACTCAGCACAACGCTAACACTGTCAGTGGGCACAAGAATGCGTGCCGGCTTTGCCAACCAAAGTGACGGCTTTTTAAATTGTTTTGAGGGTGGAGCTTGCGGGCCCGACGCCGTACCTGCGCTACCGGACAATTGCACGGAAGACGGCGGCATACCAGTGCCCGCAACCACCAATACGGTGGATCATCGGGGCCTGTTGAGCGCCAGTGAATTGCGGCTTATATCCGAGTGGCTGGATATCGGTGCCCAGTACTATAACAATCCATTCGATGCTCGCCTGATTGAATAAAAATAACGGTATACAAGTGGGCATGCAGGCATACAAAAACAACCATAGTACGCGCCACGCCCAAACTCTTGGCAACCTGGTGCTGGTGTTGTTGCTTTGCCTGGGCAGCACGATATCCCAGGCGGACGAACCGGAAGCGGCCATGCAGTCCGTCGTAGCTCAGCCCTATATCGAAATGCGTACGCAGCCCGGGCGCGGCTACCCCGTTTTCTATATTGCAGAGCGTGGTGAAACCATTGAGTTACTCAAGCGTCGCACCGACTGGATTAAAATTCGTAATCAACGTGGGATTGAGGGCTGGGTTCACGTGGACGACATCGGAGCGACCCTTAACTCAGACGGTGAACCGCTAAATTTCAAGAGTCCAGACCTGGAAAGCTTCGCCAATCGTACCTGGGAATTTGGCATCATGGCGGGAGACTACGACAGCTCCGATGCGATTACCGGCTATGTAGGCTGGCACTTTACGCGAAACTTATCCCTGGAAGTGGCAGCGACCGAGAATTTTGGTGATTTTTCCGATGGGAAAATGGTGACCGCCAGTATCGTTCACCAGATGTTTCCCGATAAACGCTATTCGCCATTTCTAACCATTGGCGGGGGAGTACGCGAAACCAATCCCCGATCATCCCTGGTAGAAACTGAGGATCGTACAGACTCAACCGCCAGCGTAGGTGCTGGCATACGGATACATTTGAGCAAGCGCCTACTACTGCGTTTGCAATATAAACACTACGTGATCATGACTGATCGCGACGATGACGATGAGGTCGACGAATGGAAAATTGGAATAAGCGCCTTCTACTAGCGGTCGCTTTTTACACTACACTGTCCGGCTATAGCTATGCCGATGAACAGCCAGAGCCTCTACAGGTTATCGACCCCGAGATTGATCGGCGAGAGATCACCACTGCCAAGATCGATACTGAAAATTTCGAAGTGGGCCCTTTTGTCGGCATTCTCAGTATCCAGGATTTCGAAAGCGAGGTTGTTTATGGGTTGCGCGGAGCCTGGCACATCACAGAGGACTTCTTTTTTGAGGCAAGCATTGGGAGCTCCGAGGGAGATCTAACCAGTTACGAAAAGCTCAGTGGGGGAGCCCCCTTGTTTAAAGACAGCGATCGGGATTATACCTACTACGACCTAAATCTGGGCTGGAACGCACTACCCGGTGAAGTTTTTGTCTTTGGCAATACAGCCCTGAAGTCTGATCTGTACTTTATCGGCGGCGTGGGCAGCACCGAATTCCTGGGCGATAGCTGGTTTACTATTTCAGTTGGAGCGGGCTATCGATTGCTCCTCAATGACACGATAGCCTGGCGGATTGATGTACGCGACCACATTTTTGACCGGGATACCTTTGGCAAAGATGAGACGACTAACAATATTGAACTGACCACAGGCATTACTTTCTTTTTCTAAAACAAGAGACACCCCGGGGCTAACAATGAAAAACATTCTACTTCTATTCATGCTGGTATACGCATCATCGACCCTGGCGGTCACCGACACTGGGCCAGCCGAAAACTTCACATTAAAAAGCGCCGGCGGTGAAAACATTCGGCTCAGCGAATACCGCGGACAGGTGGTACTAATAAATTTCTGGGCCTCCTGGTGCGGCCCCTGTAGACAGGAGATGCCGCATTTGGACGCCATCCATCAGAAATATCAACCTATGGGATTTACAGTTTTCGGCGTCAACGTGGAGCAGGATCGCAAGATGGCCGACAAAATTCTGCGCGATATCCCCGTCTCTTTCCCAATCCTCTTTGACGACTCCAATCTGGTGAGTGAACTGTATGACGTCGATGCAATGCCAGTTACCGTTCTGGTAGACCGCAACGGTGACATTCGCTTTATGCACCGCGGTTACAAACCAGGCTATGAACACGAATATGAAAAACAGGTGCGTACACTAATCAAGGAATAAGCCGATGAAGACGCTAAGGTTATTGTCGCTACTATTGCTAATGCCGCTTGTTAGCGCCTGTGGTGTCGAACCATGGGTGAAGCCCTACGAGCGACAGAATATGGCGGACCCAATCATGAGCTTTGAAAGAGATCCAATTGCCGAAGGATATGGCCACCATGTGTATCAGGCACGCGAGGGTGCACGTGGTGCAGAGGGCGGTGGAGGCGGTGGCTGTGGTTGCAATTAGATTAGCCTTCGTCCTCGTTTTATATTGTGCGGCTGCGGCACACGGTGCCGTATTGCCAGAAGAGCGAGCAGACGCAATGTATCACCGATACGATGGTGGCGGCGTTACTGTCGACGGGCCTTCGATATTGGTCAGAAAAAATTTCAAGGAAACTGTCTCAATCAGTGGAAACTACTACGTAGACAACATCAGTAGCGCCTCGATAGATGTGGTTACCAGCGGCGCTTCAGCCTACAAAGAAGAGCGCACAGAATATTCCATTGGCGCTAATTATCTGTATGACAAGAGTATATTAAGCGCCGGCTACACGGACAGCGATGAAAGCGACTATCAGGCGCAAACCTACTACTTCAATATTAGTCAGGACTTCTTCGGTGATTTAACTAACGTTTCCCTGGGCTATGCCCGAGGTGAAGATGAGGTTTTTCAAAACGGGAACGACGAATTTGCCGAAGAAATAAGCCGTGATAGTTATCGTCTGGGTGTGAGTCAGATCGTCACCCCCGAGCTCATTCTGGGTTTCAATTACGAGCTTATTACCGATGAAGGCTTTCTGAACAATCCATACCGCAGTTATCGCTACTTAAGCGACCCGCTAGACCCCGAGGCTGGGTACCAACTTGCCCAGGAGGTTTACCCCAAAACCCGCACCAGCGATGCGGCGGCAATCCGATTCCGCTATCGTCTACCCTGGCATGCCAGCGCGGGCGGCAGTTATCGCTACTTCACTGATGATTGGGGAATTGACGCCCATACCGCGCAGATAATTTACACCCATGTGTTTTTTGAAAACTGGACCGGCGATCTAAAGTACCGGTATTACCAGCAAGGCGCTGCTGATTTCTACAGCGATCTGTTCATCGTTTCCTCCCAGGACGATAAGGACTACCGCGCAAGGGACAAAGAACTCAGCGAATTCACCGACCACACCCTTTCACTTCACTTGAGTTATTCACGCGACGTTAGCAACCGATGGTTGGACAAAGCAGGCATTTCATTACAGTGGGATCGAATCTGGTTTGATTATGATAATTTTAGCGATCTGACAGATGTGAACTCTCCGGTCGGAGAAGAAAAACTCTACGACTTCGAAGCTGATGTATTTAAAATACTCTTCACGGCCTGGTACTAAGCAATAGCTCCTGGGAATAGTGCAGTTTACCCTCGCCATCGATTACGATGGCGTCCACGCCCTCCAGGCGATTGACAAGCTCAAGCCCGCGCTCCACGCCTAATACAAAAACTGTGGTTGATAGCGCGTCCGTATCCAGCGCATACGCTGCGATTACGCTGGCGCTTTGTACGCCACGGGACGCCTCCCCCGTCGAGGGCTCAAGAATATGATGAAAGCGTATTCCATCCTTCACAAAATAGCGCTCGTAATCGCCAGAGGTGGAAATGGCGGTATCGACCAGGGGCATGAGTACGGCGTGTTCATTTTTTTTACGAGGGTGCCGAATGCCTATAATTCGCGGCCTGTCCGCCATGCTGCCCAGTATTCGGCTGTCTCCTCCGGCAGCGATCACCGCAGACTCTATCCCCAGTTCCTGCAAAATGCCTATGCCTCGATCCACCGCATAACCTTTTGCAATCCCGCCCAAATCAATTTGCAATCCGGGCTTGGTATAGCGAATAGTCGAATCAGCAACGTCCAGCTCTATAGTCCGAAAATCTATATTTTCCCGCTCAGACGCCAGCTTCTTGGCATCCGGCGATTTACCCTCTCTATAGTCATAATACTGGCCAACAGAGGCGAAACTGATATCAAAAGCCCCATCGCTAAGACGGGAATAATAGAGCGCCTTGTCAATCACGGTAATAATCTCGGCTGTGGTCGTCACTGGATGTAAAGCGGCTTCGCGATTGATACGCGCCAGTTCACTCTCAACATTCCAGGGGTTCATCATTAAATCCAGCCGTTCGATCTCGGCAAAAACCTTTTCAATGGCGTCGCGTCCCGTCACGATATCCTCTGACCATATTTCTACACTGACCTGGGTCCCCATTAGCGTACGTGAGGCCTTCAGCCACTGTGCATTGGCTGCTCCAACCCATAACAGGCTTAGCAGGGTTGATATAAAAAGGCTCTGGAAAGCACCTGTCGCGGAGAATTTCATTTTACTGAACCTGACCCTTTAACATGCAGCGAAACATTCAAAGCTGCCTCTATGTGTTAAGGTAAAACAGCTATAGAGACAGACGGTATACCCTTTTCCAACAACAGTCTATACGAGGCAACATGCATACCATCGAGCTACAAAACGCTCTTATCACACCCGGTAAAATTGTTTGTATCGGTCGAAACTATGTGGCCCACATCGAAGAATTGGGGAACGAAATACCGGATGACATGGTGGTGTTCAACAAGCCAAATTCGGCCATCGGCACAACCTTGCACTCTCATTTAGGGGAGTCTATTCACTACGAAAGTGAGCTTTGCTTTGTCGTTCAGCACGGCGAACTAAGCGCGGTGGGTTTTGGCCTCGACCTGACCAAACGTGAACTTCAATCCAAACTAAAAGAAAAAGGGCTACCCTGGGAGCGCGCCAAAGCTTTCGACGGTGCTGCTCTCTTTAGCAAGTTTGTGCCCGTTCCCAAAAATCTAGAGATTCTTACACTGGCACTTAGCGTAAATGGAGAACTCAGGCAGACTGGCGGCACACCACTCATGATGTATAAGCCGGGTACCATCTTAGGTGAACTGTCGAAGTTTACGACCCTGGAAGATGGCGATATTGTCATGACAGGAACACCTGCAGGAGTCGGCCGGGTATTGGCAGGGGACCATTTTGAAGGAAAGGTTCTGGCCGGTGACGAGGAACTATTATGCCACTCCTGGACCGCTGTTTGATCAAACAGGAGCCAGGCATAACAGAGCGGGAAAATTCACATTTGTTAAGAGGTCGATTTTGCAGTAGCGTTGGCCTTAGATGATGAGTGGAAACCATGCAAAATGTCCTGAAACTGGATCTTGCGGGCCAGCCTCGAGGGTGGATATCCGCGCATGAAGCCGTAACGGCCTACGCCCGAGGCGATGTCTGCTATGGCATAGGGGAAACGCTTCCGCCTATGTTTGGCGGAGTACAACGCTTGACGGGCATGCAATCACGAATTGACATCCAACCGATTATCGCCGTCCACGGCAGAATTGTCAGCGGCTTCACGC
Source organism: Halioglobus sp. (assembly GCA_036961345.1). Taxonomy (GTDB): domain Bacteria; phylum Pseudomonadota; class Gammaproteobacteria; order Pseudomonadales; family Halieaceae; genus JBALVT01. The sequence goes on along the minus strand of JBALVT010000003.1, from coordinate 60,631 downwards.
TCACCTTAACAAACAAGACACTTTTCAGACGAGACGACCACCGCTGCCTTTATTGCGGTCGCCAATTTCCGCGTTCAGAGCTCACCCGGGACCATGTTCAACCCACCTCCCGCGGCGGGGCAGATCGATGGGAAAACGTGGTAGCAGCATGCGGGCGCTGCAACTGGCGCAAAGATGACAAGACACCCGAAGAAGCCAAGATGCCACTGCTGGGCGTGCCTTTCAGGCCCAATACCTGGGAGTGGCATTTCCTCGCGAAGGACCGCATCCTAACGGATCAAATGGCTTATTTGTCCAAACAGTTTCGCGATTTTCGTGACTGGGCCTGCTAAGCGCAACGCATAAGCATCTCACGCACTCCGTTTAACACTCTGTCTCCCCCATAAGCTAGAATAGACCTGGATCTACAAAAATAAAGCGGCGGGGGTGAGTTTTCCGCGCAGCCCAACTGGAGAGCGCAATGTCCGACATGGCAACCGCCGCCACCGCAGCACTATTACTGGGCTTGTTGATAACAGTCCTGGTGCTGCTAAGAGCTAAAAAACCTGCCCTTGTCTCCACTCAGAGCGACATGCTCAATACACCACAATTACGCCTGTTAGCTGGGGCCGCGTTGGTGCTGGTACTCGCCACGATCGCCCTGATCGCCATTGCAGCTTTAACCGAGTCACGGGAGCAAACGCGTAAACAGACTGGCGAGTCACTACAGGCGGTTTCAACAACGACCAATGCTGCACTTAGCACCTGGCTGGGAGGCTGGGAGTCGCGAATTATTTCCATTGCCTCGGAGCCGGTATTTCGCACGCAGGTCACAAGACTGTTGAGCAAACAACCCACATCACAAATTCTTGAAAGAAGTCGTGAACTTCGACGTATTCGTGAAATTATCACCGAGGGCGGAAGTGGTCTGGAGCACAGAGGTTTTTTTGTCATTTCCCCCGATCACGTCAACATCGGGTCTATGCGTAACAGCAATCTTGCCCAGATTAACCTTATAGCCGAAGAGTATCCGGAGCTTCTGGGTCGGGTGTTTGCGGGCGAAGTAGTCTTGATACCAAGCATACGCTCGGACGTCCCCATCTATGGCATCACCGGTACCGAGGATTATCATGCCTCCATGTTTATAGCCGCACCCATACATAACGATAAAGGATCGGTCGTCGCGATTCTGGCCATGCGCATGGACCCTGCTCTGGAATTTGGCAAACTGACCGCTGGCGGACGCGTAGGCACCAGTGGCGAAACCTATTTTAGTGACGACAGGGGTTTCATGATTTCTCCAAGCCGATTTGAAAAGCAATTGATCGAATCCGGAATACTCAACCCCGGCGAGACAGCCATTCTCAATGTTGAACTGGTATGGCCACCGAAAAACTACGAGGCTAAAACCCCCACATCGGAAAAAAGCACTCTTACCGAAAGTGCCGCCGCCGTCAAATCTCACCTATCGGGAGAGAACTTTTCGGGGTACAAAAACTATCGAGGAGTAGAAGTCTTCGGTGTATGGACCTGGAATGAACGCCTTGGTATCGGCCTGATCACCGAGATCAGCCAGGCCGAGGCCATGAAGGGTTATGAGGGCTCTCGAAATATCATTCTGGGTGTGATGGGTTCAACTGTGCCCCTATGTTTGTTCCTTGCAGTAGGCGTATTCTGGATCAGCCACCGCGCCAACGCCCAGCTACTAAAAGTCAACGAAGGCCTGGAACTCCGTGTGCAAAGGCGCACAGAGGACCTGGAAGCGAGAGAAAGCAGGCTTTGGGATTTGTACGAGAATGCACCTGTTGCCTATGTTTCAATCACCGAAAGTGGCGAAATCCTCAAACACAATCTGGCCTTTTCTCAGCTCACCGGTTACCGACGGGAGGAATTCGAAAACATAAACTGGCACGATCTTCTGACCGCCAACAATACTGAGATGGCCGCGCGAATCACTCGCGGTGAACCGTGCATGGACGTGCAACTGGCCATACAGCGAAAAGATCAATCAGCTGTCTTTACCTCTGTTTCGGCCGTCCCAATGTTCAACGATGACAAACTGGAGGAGGTTCGTGTTTCGCTTCTCGATTTCACCGAGAGGGCAGAAGCAATGCGACTGCTGGAGGGAGCTAAACATCTGGCCGAGGAGGCCAACAAAACCAAAAGCGATTTTCTGGCCAACATGTCTCACGAAATCCGCACACCCATGAATGCAATAATCGGCATGTCCTATCTCGCACTACAAACTGACCTGAACAATAAACAACGCAATTATATCGACAAGGTGAATCGCTCGGCGGAAGCATTGCTGGGCATAATCAACGACATTCTCGACTTTTCCAAGATTGAGGCCGGTAAACTCACCATGGAAAAAATCGACTTCCAGCTGGAAGATGTACTGGTCAATTTGTCCAACCTGGTTGGCCTGAAAGCAGAAGAAGCAGGCCTGGAGTTACTGTTTGATATCGCGCCGAGCATACCTACAGACTTAACGGGCGATCCTCTGCGACTGGGTCAAATTCTGGTTAACCTGGGCAACAATGCCGTGAAGTTTACCGAATCAGGCGACGTCGTGGTCAAGATAAGCCTGCTGGAACAACAGCCCAACAATGTCTGCCTCCGATTCGACGTTAGCGATACCGGCATAGGCATGAACAAAGAACAGCAAACAAGGCTGTTCCAGCCGTTCAGTCAGGCGGATACTTCAACCACCCGAACCTATGGCGGCACCGGCCTGGGCCTTGCTATCTGTCAAAACCTGACCCGATTAATGGGCGGAGAGATTTGGGTAAGTAGCGAACCCGGCAAAGGTTCGGTATTTTCATTCACGGCCCACTTCGGGCTTCAGGAGGGCGACACACAAGCGGCAAAGTACGACTTGACCGAGCTATCTTCGATTAGGGCGCTAGTCGTTGATGACAATGCCCACGCCCGAGATATTATGTGTTCGATGTTCACAAGTTTCGGTATACACATACAAGCTGTATCCAGTGGTCGCGATGCCATCAAATTACTCGAAAAAAACTCGCCAGAAGAGGCAATATCACTGGTGATTATGGACTGGAAAATGCCCGGTTTGGACGGAATCGAAACAACCCGCTTACTGCAGACCTCCAAAAAAATACACCCTGCGCCCACTGTCATAATGCTAACAGCACATGGCAAGGAAGAGTTGGTCGCCCAGGCGGATACTATCGCTGTTCACACGATACTCACCAAACCGGTAACACCCTCAACAATGCTGGAGACAATTTTCTCCTCCATCGGTAGTGCGGTTACTCTAGCCACCGCAACCAGCGCAAACGACAGCGCATTTTCAGAGGCCCTGGCTAAACTTAACGGTGCGCGAATATTGCTGGTGGAAGACAATGAACTCAATCAGGAACTGGCCGAGGAGATACTCCAGAGCCACGGGCTGCATGTCACGATCGCCAATAACGGCCAGGAGGCAATCGATACCATGCAAAACCATACTTTCGATGGTGTATTGATGGATTGCCAAATGCCTGTACTTGATGGCTATAGCGCCACACGAAAACTGCGCGAGGATAAACGTTTTACCGATTTACCCATTCTAGCGATGACTGCCAATGCTATGGCTGGGGACAGGGAAAAGGCATTGGCATCGGGAATGAACGATCACATTCCCAAACCCATTAATGTATCAAAAATGTTCGTTACGATGGCCCAATGGATAGAACCTATGCTACGGAGCACCGAGACCGCAGCTCCCGCTGTGACCGATTCCTGCACTGAAAGCATTCCTGTACTTGCTGGGGTTGATGTAACTGCCAGCCTGGAACGATTGAATGGCAATCAAGCGCTATATATAAAATTATTACAAAAATTCTATGAAAAATACGACAACTTCGAACAACAATTAGCGACTTCTATGTCGTCAAATGAATCAGAGCCGGCAACCCGGCTGGCACACACTGTAAAAGGCCTGGCAGGCAATATCGGCGCGACCGCGCTGGAAGCTATCGCCGCACAGGCCGAAGAAGAACTCTCAAGTAGTACACCGAACCACGATACACTCCAGAAACTTCAGACTGAGATAGCTGGCCTGCGCGCACAAATTGGACCTTCTTTAGAGAAGAAAAAGGAGCCGCCGATCGAGGATAATTTCGACCGCAGTCGGTCCCGTGAGTTACTAAGCCAACTGACGGATATGCTCAACGAATACGATGCCTCCGTCGGCGACTTTCTTGAAGAGCACAGCGCAGAATTATCAGCGCCACTGCTGCTGAGCGATTTCAAAAATCTGGTAAAGAGCATAGGGGATTACGACTACGAGGTGTCACTACAAACCGTAGGCGACATGATGCAAAAACTCGACTAATCTGATAAGGCCAGTGGCAATGCATATCCGCACATTCCGTCAGACGGATCTATTAACGAGGCAGTGAATGAACGACGACCAAGCAACCGTCCTGGTTGTGGACGACACACCGGAAAATATCGATTTGCTGGTGGCAATCCTCAAGGACGATTACAAAGTTAAAGCGGCTCGAAACGGTGAACAGGGACTGAAGATTGCTCGGCTCCCAATCGCACCTGACTTGATACTGCTGGATATTATGATGCCGGGTATCGACGGTTTTGAAGTCTGTAAAAAATTGAAGGAAGACCCAACCACCTGCGATATCCCGGTTATTTTTGTCACCGCCAAGATCAGCACAGAGGACGAAATCCATGGTTTCGGGCTGGGCGCGGTCGACTACATAACCAAGCCAATAAGCCCACCTGTTGTGCAAGCACGCGTTAAAACCCATATTGCGTTGCACGACCAGAACCGGGAACTGGGCCGCCAGGTACGGGAACAAACTCGCACGATCAATGACACGCGTCTGAAAATAATTCAGCGTCTGGGGCGCGCCGCGGAGTACAAGGATGACAATACCGGTATGCACGTTATTCGCATGAGCCATTATTCCAGAGTACTTGGGTTGGCGGCGGGAATGAGCGAGAGCATGGCGGACATGTTGCTGGACGCATCGCCCATGCATGATATTGGTAAAATCGGAATACCCGATCGGATCTTACAAAAAACTGAAGCTCTGAATGATGAAGAATGGGCAATCATGCATACCCATACACAAATGGGCACTACGATTATTGGCGATGACGATTCCGAGCTTCTCAAAATGGCCAGCCAGGTAGCAGCGTCACACCACGAATGCTGGGATGGCAGTGGCTATCCGATGGGGTTGAGTGGAGAGGCAATCCCACTGGTGGGACGCATCGTTGCCATTGCAGATGTATTTGACGCATTGACCTCCAAACGCCCGTATAAGGAAGCCTGGACAGTAGAGGACAGCATCGCGCACATACAAAACCAATCGGGCAAGCAGTTTGACCCGAAACTGGTGCCCCTGTTCATTGAGAATCTTGAAAAAATTCTGCAGCTAATGGATCAGTTCACTGATTAGCGTTACATTACGATCCAGCAGATTCCTCTTTTATGACGTATTTGGAGCTTCCAGTGTCAAGCCAACATCTCAGTGCAGTTAATACCATGATGAGCCAGATGGCCCAGTCCGTAATTGGCCAACAGGAGGTTGTTCACACCTTGACCATCGCGCTGCTTTGCAACGGCAATGTTTTGCTAGAAGGCTTACCTGGTACCGCCAAAACGCGCTCTATCAAGACGCTTTCGCGGGTGCTCAAAGCAAATCTGGGTCGAATTCAGTTCACCCCTGACCTACTACCCTCGGATGTAACGGGCAACGAAATTTATCAGGACAACCAGGGAAAATCGGAGCTGACATTTCAACCGGGCCCCATTTTTAATGAACTGGTACTGGCGGATGAAATCAATAGGGCACCGGCAAAAGTTCAGTCTGCCCTGCTTGAAGCAATGGAGGAACGCACCGTCACAGTTGCGGGGAAAACCTACCCACTACCGCCACTTTTTATGGTTCTTGCCACCCAGAACCCGATAGAGCAGGAAGGCACCTACCCGTTGCCGGAAGCACAGATGGATCGCTTTCTCATGAAAATATCAGTTGACTACCCGGATGCCGAAGCTGAGCTTGCCATTATCCGGCTGCTGCAAAAAGAAGAAGGCCACGAGCAAAAAGCTTTCGAGATGATTTCTCAAGATAACATTTTTTCCGCACAGGAAGAAATCCAGAAAATGCACGTTGCCGAAGCAGTGGAACACTATATTGTGGATCTGGTTATCGCAACTCGCGCTCCACAACACTATGGAGAGAAACTGAAAAACTGGATAGACACCGGTTCCAGCCCGCGCGCCAGTATAGCGCTGCACCGTGCAAGCCGAGCCAATGCCTGGCTAGCTGGACGGGATCATGTAGATCCGGATGATGTCAGAGCGGTAGCCCACTCAATACTTCGGCACCGCCTGATACTTAGCTATGACGCACTGGCAGATCATGTCAGCGCTGATATGGTGATTGACGAAATTATAAACCAGGTTGCCGTTGGCTGAGCGGCAGATGCCAAAACCTCACACACACAGCGACGATGTCTACACCAATCTGACAGCATTGGTTCGACTGCGCTACAACGCGCGAGGCTTTAGCTATCTGCCCAGCCAACCCGTTCGCTCACTGCTAAGCGGTAGACGGCGTTCCCGGCTTCGCGGCAGAGGTCTGGATTTCGACGAATTAAGACACTACCGCCCCGGGGATGATATTCGCAATATGGACTGGCGCGTCACCAATCGCACCGGCAAACCGCATGTGAGGGTATATACCGAGGAGCGTGATCGCCCTGTAATTGTCATGGTCGACCAGCGCCTACCGATGTTTTTTGGCAGCGAGAAAAAAATGAAATCTGTCGTTGCCGCGGAACTGGCCGCTCTTACAGCCTGGCGGACAATCGCAGTGGGAGACCGGGTTGGCGCCATTTTATTTAATGATAAACGTGAAGTGGAAATCCGCGCCAGGCGAAGCGAACGTCAACTTTTAACCTGGCTGGGTGATTTATCAGATATGAACAACGATTTGTCGGTGGCACCCGGACATATCAGCAATCCCGGTGCACTCTTAAACGCGTTACAGCTACTTGAACGTCGGGCCGGCCACGACTATCTGGTTGTGATTATCTCGGATTTTTATGGCTGGAACGAAGAGTGTCTCAAAATTATAAAACGCGTCAATCGACACAATGACATAGTTTGCTCCATGGTATATGACCCTTTGGAGAGCGATATATCTCAAGCGCAGAGCCTCGTTGTGAGCGATGGTCATTTCCAACTGGAAATTGACCCGGCTCAACATGAACTGGGTGAAAAGTTTGAGGCAAGTTTTCAAAGCTCTATTGCGCAAGTTCAGGGAGAACTCAACCGACATCATATTCCCGTGTTACCCGTCGACACCATAACGCCGGTAACCGACCAGCTTAGGCAGAAACTCGGCGGGCAAAGGCCTCCGCAATGAGTGCACCACCGCTGCCGGAAGTGTTCGGAAATTATGCACTGGGGGATTTTGTAGAAGTTGTGCCGCCGGGCGCTATCGACTGGCTGCCACAAACCCTGGGTTGGCAGATAACGGCAATAATGGCGGCCTCTTTTTCCGCCCGAACTATCTTCAGAAAGCTACGCTCTTGGTATCAAAACCGCTATCGCAGAGAGGCCGCAGAGCGCCTGAGGAAGATTGAACAAATTACCGAAGGCGACAAGCTAATAATGGAGCTAAACCGCCTCCTGAAGCTCACAGCGTTGGTGGCATACTCACGTGAAACCGTGGCAAAACTGTCGGGCGCTCCCTGGGCAGATTTCCTCAATGATCAGTGCGCTGCGCCAGTCTTTACCAGCAGCCAGATGGCTTTGCTGGCCAAGGGCAGTTATCAGCGCATGGACATAGACAAGACCGCTACTGACGGCCTTTTGGAGGCTTCAGCGCAGTGGATTGTGGAGCATCGGGACCTGCATAATGTTTGAGCTGGAATATCCCTGGGCGCTGGCGCTGCTTTTATTGCCATTTTTTATGCTGTTATTGCCCGCCTATAAAGAGAGCCGTGACTCTGTCAAAGTCCCCTTTTTTGATAAGTTGGTAGATCTTAGCGAACGGCGGCCAGAAACCGGCGCAATGATTCTCAAGCGCGATACCGCGCAACGCATCCTCGTCACATTTATGTGGATCGCTCTGGTATTGGCCGCAGCTAAGCCGCAGTTTATCGGCCAACCCATCGAACAAAAAAAATCTGGTCGCGACCTGATGATCGCGGTTGACCTTTCGGGGTCGATGCAAGCAAAGGATTTCAAATTGCCAGACGGACGCGTGGTGGACCGCCTGGAAGCAGTTAAATTCGTTTTGGCTGATCTTGCCGAGCAACGTAAATCGGACCGTCTGGGCCTGGTCGTATTTGGCAATGCGGCCTATCTACAGACTCCCTTCACAGATGATCATCTTATTTGGACGCAATTGCTTCAGGAAACTGAAATCGGCATGGCGGGCCAGAGCACCGTATTTGGTGATGCAATCGGCTTGGCAATAAAGCTGTTCAAGGAAAACGATTCCGACAATCGGGTATTGCTGGTTCTCACCGACGGCAATGATACCGGCAGTGTTGTGCCCCCCGTAGACGCCGCTAAGGTAGCGGCCGCCAACGGTATTCGCATTTACACAATTGCGATCGGCGATCCCACGACGGTAGGCGAAGAAGCACTGGATATTGACACCATCAGCCGTGTAGCAGAAGTGACCGGCGGCAAAACCTTCCAGGCGTTGGATCAGGAACAGCTTAGGGAAGCCTACAAAACCATTGCCGAACTTGAGCCCGAACTTTACGAAACACTCAGCTTTAGGCCCAGACAAAGTTTACATTTCATGCCCATAGCAGTCGCCCTGGTACTTTTTTTGCTGTATCACAGCCTGAGGCTCTGGCAAAGCAGACGCAAACGGAGAGACTCCAATGTTGCCTGATGCTGCCAGCTTCGAATATTTTCATTTCCTTCGTCCTCTTTGGGCCGGGGTCTTTCTGCCCTACTTCGCACTTTGGTTGTTTATGCGGCAACGCGATTCCAAAGGCGACATGTTCGGCGGTATCATCGCACCCCATCTGCTGGAACACCTTCGAGTCACACGTTTTAAATCCCCATGGATAAACCCCCAGAGCTTTACAGGCGTAATTCTGGTGCTGTTCCTAATCATTTTAATGGGCCCAACATGGCGACAACAACCCTCGCCGTTAAGTCAGGATGATGCAGCGCTGGTGATAATGCTGGACGTATCCGCCACAATGAGCCAAAGAGATGTGCAGCCGAGCCGCCTGCAGCGAGCAAAACAAAAAATTGGCGACCTTCTGGCGCTGCGACCAGACAAACGCGCAGCACTTATTGTCTATTCCGGAAGTGCACACACGGTACTGGCTCTCACCGCTGACCAGGCTATATTGCAGCAGTACCTGGCGGCCATTGAACCCGGGATAATGCCAAGATCTGGGAAGTTCCCCGAATATGCCTTACCCGAAGTAGACGAAATATTGCGCCAGAGCAGCGCTGCGGCCACTCTGGTATTAATCGGCGACGGCCTCGGGGCAGATAGCCACAAGGCCTACAAAGAGTACTTTGCCACCAGCCCTCATCAACTGTTAGTGCTGGGCGTGGGCACCGGCAGTACTGACGACGGGACCATTCCTCTGGAGCATGACGCGCTGAAACAACTGGCGTCTGATAGTGGTGGCAGTTACGTTGAGCAGACCGTGAATAACACCGATGTGAAACGCATCAATCGGCAAATAAACAATCATTTTGTCATCATGGAAAACAGTGCGCTGCCCTGGCTAGACGGCGGGTACCCCCTGGTGTTTCCGGCCATGGCATTTTTTTTGCTGTGGTTCCGTAAAGGCTGGACACTGACATGGGTGTGGCTGATGCTGCCGCTACTGTTAACAAGCACCCCCCTACCGGTACTCGCACAGGAAGTTGGCTCTGGTAGCGCAAGCTCGGAATCTCCGAATCATTGGTTCGCGGACCTGTGGGCTACCCCAGACCAGCAAGGTCGAGTATTAATGCAGCGCGGCAGATACCTTGAAGCTGCAAGTCGCTTTGCGAACCCCAGCTGGAAGGCTCTTGCCTACTACTACGGCGAAGACTTCATGCGAGCAGCAGAATACTATTCTCGCAGCGATAGCGATGAGGCGCTGTTTAATGAGGCTAATGCGCGCGCACACGCTCGAGATTATGTGCGAGCGCGCAGTCGCTACGATCGTCTGCTTGCGCGTTCACCGGATTATCCCGGTGCCCAGGAAAACCGGAGTAAAGTCAATGAAATCATCGAGGAAACCAACCGCTTGAGCGAGAGCCAACAAGAAGAAGCGGGGGTCAGCTCCGAGGACAAAGAACTCGGTGGAGATGATGCCATCCCTGCAGATGGGGCCGATGAAATCAGTTTCGAAAAAGCCGAAATAGCGCAGTTGAGCGCGGAAGATATTTTGCAGGATCCGGCGACCAGCGAAATGTGGTTGCGTAGCGTTCAGCAAAACCCCTCAGACTTTTTAGCCATTAAATTCAACATGCAACTTCAGCGACGCGAAACATCGAACAGGGAAGGCAGATGAAATCGCCCGCGCCGAAAATGCATTTCTTCGCGCTGCTTTGTATATTTTCAATGAGTTTCGCCGCTGCGGCAACCACGGTTGAGGAACTGTTAGACACAAATCGACTGCAGCTGCGAAGCTGGCTACTACCGGCACAAAAAATTGTTCCCGGGCAGCAAATCAAACTGAATATCGAGATTGCCACAGACCGCTGGTTTACCGGTGGAACACGAATAAAGATACCGGAAATTCCCGGTTTGGTGATCTTACAAACCGACGATTTCGCGAGTAATTCCAGTGAGCAGCGCAGGGGTCAAAGTTGGGTAGTGCAGCGCTGGTCTCTTGAGATCTACGCACAGACCGATGGCCAGTTTACGATACCTGCGATTACTGCACGCGTAAAAGTGAGTGGCGACAGTGGAGAAATCATAGAAGGGGAGGTACAGACACCCACACTGGAATTTTCCGTCTCACGGCCCCAGGCCCTATCGCGCGCCGAGCACTGGGTCGCCGCGCCCAGCTATAAGGTTTCACAATCGTTTGACCGCACTCTGGACGACCTTGAAGTGGGAGATGCCATTGAAAGACAAATAGATTTTCGCGCAGGGGAAGTGATGGCGATGATGCTCCCGTCATTCAAGGAGCATGCTATTGAAGGGCTCACAGCGTATGCCGAGCCGCCGGTGCTAAACAACAACAGTAACCGCGGCACCATCACCGCCAGCCGCACAGAACACATCATTTACATTGCCGAAGCAGCTGGCGAATACCGGCTTCCAGCCAAAGATTTCTATTGGTGGGACACAAGCACCAGTGAAGTACAGATGTTAACGCTGCCAAGCGTAGACATTTTTGTTGGGACGACGGGAACGTCCCAACGCGAAAGTAACGCTGGCCCACCGCTGAACTTTCGAACATTAGTACCCTGGCTTATTGGCTTACTGGTGCTCAGCGCGCTAATTTGGCTGATCCGAAAAATTCCCTTTGCTGCGATCACTGACAGCACCAGGAAAGCCATCAACTCGATGTTGCAAAGATGGCGAAAATTCCGTCAACCCGCACTGCCAGGCAAACTCAACCCCGGAAATAGCGCTGAGCAATAAACGGCATGGGTGTTACCGTTACAGCTACCATTTTGCCTCGAACATCCACCGTCAAATGCGTTCCAGCCTCGCCATGTTCCCTTTTGATATAGGCCATGGCAATTGGCTGACCAAGGGAAGCGCCAAATCCTGCGGAACAGATCTCCCCTATGATCTCTCCATCGCCAGTTAGCACTTTTTGGCCCTCCCTGACCGGGCGTTTACCTTCCACACTCAGTCCAACGCGTCGCTGTGGGGTACTCTGGGCTATAGATTCAAAGATAGGCTCGGCACCTGGAAAACCACCGGGACGCTCACCATCTGGGCGGCGAATCTTGTTAACCGACCACAGCAAACCAGCCTGAACCGGGTTGATTGTGGCATCGAGTTCGTGTCCGTAAAGACAAAGGCCCGCCTCCAGCCTGAGAGAATCTCTCGCCCCAAGGCCGATAGGTTCTACCTCACTAAAAGCCAGAAGCCGTCGCGCAATCGCTTCGGCATGTAACGCGCCGACCGATATTTCAAAACCATCTTCGCCGGTATAGCCGGAACAGGTAATGTAGGCATCCACTCCTTCCAGCTGTGCCCGAGCGCCACTCATGAATACAAGTTCTGCCGCCTGTGGGCAAAGCTGCCGCATGACTTCACGCGCTGCGGGGCCCTGAAGGGCGAGCAGCGCCTGATCCGCCATCACTGTCATCGAATGATCCGCACCTAGATTAGCGCGAATATGCGCAATGTCCTGCTCCTTGCACGCTGCATTCACCACCAGGAAAAACTGCTCCTGCCCCCAGCGGGTAATGATGAGATCATCCAGGACTCCACCGCTTTCGTTGGTAAACAACGCATAGGTTTGGCCATTGATAGCCAGTCCATGAACATCACAAGGAACAATCGACTCAAGCGCAGAGGCGACATCTGCTCCCTCAATAATCACCTGCCCCATATGGGAAACATCGAACAGTCCGGCATTCTCACGGGTATGGAGGTGTTCCTTAATAATTCCCGTAGGATACTGCACCGGCATGTCGTAACCAGCGAAAGGCACCATTTTGGCACCCAGCTCCCGATGCAGTGCGTCCAGCGGCGTGGTGAGAAGTGACATTTAAATTCCTCGAGTGTACGTCTTGGCACATTAAAAATTGCAACTGTATAGAGCCATCGCTATAGGCGCAAGACGAATTCGTACATGACACCGCGCCCTGTTTACAGATATTCTGCGCCTTTGCCACCCGTACCGAGGAATTCACAGTGACCCGTGAGATAGACACTATTAGCCTGATCGGCATGCCGGGCAGCGGCAAGAGTACTGTGGGCGTTCTACTTGCCAAGATTAGCGGACTGCGCTTTAGAGACACAGATCTCGATATTCAGGTTCACGCGGGTGCAACTTTGCAAGAAATCCTCGAGGAGCACGGCCACGCGCGACTCAGGGAAATTGAAGAACAGGTACTAATGGATATCCCTCTGGATCAATCGGTCATTTCTACTGGTGGCAGTGTGGTCTACAGCGATTCAGCCATGCAGCGCCTATCCTCCGCCGGACCGGTGGTTTATCTTGAAGCCAGTCTTCAGACACTTGAAAGACGCATTGCCCTCGCACCTCTTCGCGGCATAGCGTCGTCGCCAGCCCAAAACTTTGCTGAGGTTTTCAATGAACGTACGCCTCTTTATCGACAATATGCTGCGTACACAGTGAGCTCTGATTCTGGCAGCGCAGACGAAATCGCCGCAAAGATCCTGGACCTTCTGCAAGACCGCTAGGCAATAGGGGCGGACGCTGGAAGCCGACCGTGACGCGTCCGGACACACCCGGACACACCCTCAAGACACCCCCCGGCGGTGGATACGCCCTATTCAGGGCAAATGAATACTGGCACGAGTATTGCTAATAATCATTCGGGCGGGCCGTTTGCGGTAATAAAGTTCAGGGATGAAACCTACAAGGATGTAGAGTGGAATCGCAGGGAAGCCAGGGATGGTGGCGGCCCGCCCATCAACAATGAGTTTTACGCCAAATACGGCCTTAACAAAATATTTTTGTTATCAATCCAATAATATTTTGATTTACTCAACAAATGTCCTGAGTGATATTTGCCACGAGGCACCTTGTTATAAATTATCTGGAGGTGGTTTATGGGCGAACAAAATCAGGAACCTGCGGTTTCAGAGTCTCTCGATGATATTTTCGAGCCGGCACTGGGAGAACTAATAGACGAAGAGTTTGATGACTTAATCCCCGTATCGAGCGAAAAGCAGTGCCTGGCTGACAAACGTCGCCGTGCCGAGCAACGACTGGAAGAAAAACGCTTGCGGGATGAAATCGGCTACTACGACATCGATCTTGACGATTTTTAGACCCAGCCTCGGCGTCTGAAATCGGATAGTGGGTAAACTTATTGCCGAGCGTCGCAGCGACAAGGGCATGCGGAGGGCAAACTATCCTCAAAAATTAGACTTTCACGTCGACAAAAAAAGCGATCACCTGCTCAATCAGTTCTCTGTGGCCAGAGCCTGAGTGATAAGCAATATTGAGTTGACGCACAAAGTCGGGAGAATCATTCACCAGCGTAAGCCCCTCTACGGCAAGGCATTTCTGTAAACTTTCCGGCAAAAAACAGGCACCGCCATTCGCCACCAGATAATCACGCGCCAATTCATTGATATTTGTGTTTAGCACCGGCGTGGGCTGATCGCCAAAACGCCGCTCATGAAAGCGAGCGAACCCACCCCCCCAGTCCAAATAGATATAGTTTCCCGCCAGCGCAGACTTCAGATTCTCGCCTTTCACCGAGCTATAGAGTTTTAAGGTGAATTCGCCTATGGGCACACAGCTGAACTCAAGGACACTGGGTAATTCGTAAACAATCGCTATATCGAGTGTGCGATCCAATAGCCTTCTCGTCAGACTATCCGGCTCCAGGCTCTCCACTTGTAGCGCCAGATCCGGCAAGCCGCTCTGCAGTTTGTGTAGTTTATCCTGAAGTACATCCCCCCAAATTCCGGTCCGGACGCCTATTTGCAGCCGACGACTGGCGACATGGGGCACTGCGACATCCAGTCGAGCTCTGGAGAGCGCAAGAAGCATAGTCTCAGCATGGGGAATCAAGCGCTCGCCTTCGCTACTAAGTTGTATGTTATTGCGCTTGCGTATAAAAAGGGGGGCACCAAAAATTTCTTCCAACTGCTTAATGCGGGCGCTCACAGCGGCCTGAGTAATATACAGATTCTCGGCCGCGCGCCCGAAATGTCTCGTTTTATGCACTTCGAGAAATGTTTTTAGCAATTCTGTATCCAAAGCAGGTCTCCCAGGGGCTTTTCACTACGCCTTTTGGTAGTCACAGCTTAGCTATTCAGGCCCCGGAAGCAACCGCAAATAAAACACCAGGCTCCTGGCCGTCCAGGGTATGGGCAAAAGCCGAACAATCCGCTACATTGCCCTCTCAATACACCTTTGGAGCCGCACCACTTGAATCGCCCTGTATGGCTGATCAGCATGGACTCAGACCAATTTAAAGCACCACCGACGACAACCGCTGCGCTGACGGCCTACTTCCGTAAATACGGAACCACCTCATGTCGCACCGATATCAAACTGGAACATTTCCAGGATGGCCTGGAAATTCCCGACTGGCTGTCTAACTGGGAGCGACAGGAGTTGCCACGCGCACTAGAGGCGTTGCAGGCTGGCGAACAGCCCATAGTAGGATTCAGTTTCTACACCTGGAATGCCGCAGAGTTTCTGGAACTGGCGAGAAATCTCAAGGCGATGCTGCCCGAACTGCTGATTATGGCTGGAGGGCCACATGTTCAACAGGCGGAAGATTATCTGGGCATAGATCCCATCGATTTAATTTTCTTGGGAGAGGCCGAAATCAGCTTCCAGCAAGTATTGGACAGTGCTGGCCCCAAGCACTGGAATACGATTGACGGACTGGCCTATCTCGTTGATGGCGAGATTTTCGAAACAGCTTCCAGAGCGCGCTGCAAAGACCTGGATACTTTCCCTTCCCCATTAGACATTTTGCAATTAACCGATGAAAAAGGCGCCCCACTGTACGACTCAATCTCTTATGAGACCAGTCGCGGCTGCCCCTTCAAGTGCGCATTCTGCGAATGGGGAACGGGCGCCATCGGTAGCAAGATGTATCAGTGGTCCATGGCTCGCATAACCGCAGACTGGGAGAAGATTACCGACGCCGGTATCAAGGATATATGGCTTGCCGACTCCAACTTCGGTGCCTTAAAGCAGGATATCGATAAGGCCAAGCTTATAGTGGACCTAAAAGACCGCAAAGGGTTGCCACTTTCATTTGCCACCTCCTGGTCAAAAAAACACAGCCGCCAGGTACAGGAAATCGCCCTTCTGCTGCACCGCAATGGCCTCCTGCCGCACTATCAGCTGGCCTTGCAGACTCTTACTCCAGAGGCTCTTCGACTCAGTAACAGGCAAAACATGAGCTCCAACCAGTACGAACCCATCGCCAAGCGCATGTCGGAGCAGGGCGTGCCCATTGCCGCTGAACTGATTTGGGGTTTGCCTGGTGACAATCTGGCCGATTTTGAGCGCAATCTCGATCGATTACTGGCTACTTTTCCCAATATAAATATTTTTGGCTATACCCTGCTTCCAGGGACAGAATTCTACAGGCGGCGCGAGGAATACCGTATTGAGGCGATACCCGTCGCCGGATACGGTAAGGCCAAGGGAGAATACGTTGTCGGCTGCCACAGTTTCACACGCCAGGAGGGCGAAGAAGGATATTTTCTTATCAGTGCCCACATTCTACTGGTACACGGGCATGTTATGCCGCTGACCACGCGTTTATTGGCGCTGCGAGGAGAAATATCGGTATCACCGCTTCTCAGAGAGATTTTGCAGGCAATTATTGAGCAATTCCGGAGCCAGCTACCGGGTCTTGAATTGGAAAACAGAATGGCCATCTACGAAGACCGAGATCAGGTGTACCTTACCGCCCTTACGCAATTGGGGACGCTTTACGACACCATTTCAGGCGTGATATCCATGGCACACGAACAGCAGGGTCTGGACCCAAGCGAAGCTTTGAACATTTTGAAGCTCGATCAATCACTGTGCCCCAGGGTCGGAGAGGAACACATACTCCGGGAACGATTCGACTTCGATGCGCTCACCTCACACGGCTCGCTGGCAGCCATGGAGCTGCCGGTGTACGATGAATCCATAGTCAAGCCCGTGCAACTTACGATTAAACACCCGGGTGGCGTTGGCGATATTCTGCACGATGCCGACGGCGGCAGCTGGCTGCGAGGAAGCATTCTGGAAAGCGACAAAGAAGTAGCGACACCCTCTTCAGAATTACAGTTTATCGCGTTAGCATAGACTTTGGTTTTAGTTACTCAACTTCAATCATCAGGAGGAAACTGATATGCCTGAAGTGAAACAAGAGGTCCGAACATTTGAAGTCGATTACGAATGTGATGCCTGCGGCAAAGGCATGATGTCACCTTCGCCCAATACCGACCCAACACCCGAGGGCATAGAGCACCGCTGTGTCATTTGTAATCACGAGCAAATGTTCAAACGCCCATATCCGAGAATCGATTATGTGGAGGCCGGTGAATAAATTCAGGCTAAATGCTGGGGCAGCACTTTTCGCAATGCAGCCATACCTTCGCTATCTGCTGAGAACGCACCGTATTCAGTTAGTAACTTGCTAACCAGCGCCGCCGGTGTCACATCAAAGGCCGGATTCGCTGCCTGAGTGCCTGCGCCCGCCAAAGAAATTGTGGTGTAGTGATTAGCTTCATCCATACCCCCAACAGCTAACAACTCCTCTCCACCGCGTTCCTCAATAGGGATTTGCGCGCCATCCGGGCAGGTCCAATCCACTGTCGCAGCAGGTAAACCAACATAAAAAGGTACGCCACTGGCCTTTGCTGCCAGGGCTTTCAGGTAGGTACCTATTTTGTTGCAAACATCTCCATTGGCGGCGGTGCGATCTGTTCCAACGATAACGCAGTCGACCTGCCCACTTTGCATAAGGTGGCCACAGCTATTATCTGCGACCACTGTGCAAGGTACCCCGGCACGCTGTAACTCCCAGGCAGTGAGATTCATCCCCTGATTGCGCGGTCTGGTTTCAGATACCCAAACATGTACTTTCAGGCCGGCACCGTGGGCTTTGTAGATTGGCGCCAGAGCTGTTCCCCACTGTATGGTAGCCAGCCAGCCGGCATTACAGTGGGTCATAATATTAAGCGTCTTCCCTTCTTTTCCTGCGGCAAGGCGCTGCAGTTGCTCCAAACCACAATCGCCAATGCGCGAACAATTAGCGATATCTTCCTCGCGAATGGACATCGCCCGGCCCCAGGCAGCGGCACTGCGCTCGGTTTCTGGCAAGCCGGCCACCGCTGAGCACACCTGCTCAAGTGCCCAGCGCAAATTAACCGCCGTTGGGCGGGTGGCCAGTAATTTTTCTGCCGCTTCATCAATACCAGCCTGAGATGCATCATGGCTTATCGCGTGTGCCAAACCGCAAGCGGCCGTAATACCAATCAGCGGCGCACCCCGAACCTGCATAACTTCAATGGCATGGCAATACAACTCCAGGGTGTTCAGGGAACACCATTGCAGCTGGTGAGGAAGCAAGGTCTGGTCAATAACTTCTATCAGCCCGGTTTCACTATTGCGGCGCAAACTGGACAGATCATCAGAGGAAAACATTTTAGATTGGTGCTCCTTCCCGGGAAGTTTCGTTTTGCCACTCAAATACATTCAATTCAATGAATATAAACGCAAACAACCACAGGCAGGCATCCCAAAAATCCAGGAATGCACCCGCGTAACCCCAGTATAACGCCGCGCAAAATAGAGTGCCGTAAAGCGCTAGTTTAACAAACTTTGTGCCATCCATAATTTTATCTGACAAATTTCCGCGCAGCTGCAAGCGAACTTCTACCTCCAATACGATGACAACCAGAATCCAGGCGCCAGCGTTAAGAATATCTGCCCAGGCAAGTCCTCGCGCCACCTGCAGCGCTTGGTCGTCGGCGATAATTTCAAATCCCTCTAAACGATAGACTAGCGAACTCATGGATGCACAATTGGAAGCATCCAGCGGCGAATATTCATCAAGAGTCACGAGTATCGACAGGTTTTGGGCAATCGCAGAACACGGATCAAAGGAAGGCATGGGAATCAGGTTATACAGCGCAACGAGCTCCGCATAATAGCCTGTGAACGCGTAAGCAATTGCAATATAGCAAATACCGCGAACGCCATGCAGCATCCATTTCGTTACACCTCGAATCTGACTGTCATTCAGTACAGATGTTTCGAGCTCAAAGAGCAGCAACAACAAAACCCAGGAACCGGTGTCGATTGTAGCGGAGAAGCTCTGAATAATTTGACCGGGCTCAATGCCGTCAGCAAAGGTGTATTCAAGCGCCGTTAACTCTTGCTGAAGAAAAAGATAAATATTGACGCTCAGCAGCGCATAGGTGAGGTATTTAACCCAGGTAAATACTCGATAGCGATTTGTACTACCGAAAATGCTTGTGCTGGAAGTCATTGGCGGACGACCTCGTCTACACTTGCAGCAGCAGGTGTTCGCGCTCCCAGGAACTAATCACCCGATTAAATTCTTCGAATTCGTCCAGCTTCACCGCACTATAAGCGCGCAAAAATAGACTGCCAAAAATCTCAACCAGTTCGGGAGTGTCCTGCAGGTGACGCAACCCCTCCTCCAGGGTTCTCGCCACTTCGATATCGTCCTCGTTGGCCGTTCCCTGATGCGGGTCTGAGGGTTTAAGACCTTTTTTCATACCCAGATAGCCACTGGCAAGCGTCGCCGCAAATGCGAGATAGGGATTTACATCAGCACCGGGAAAACGATTTTCCACTCTGGTCCCAGCCTTGTTGCTATTTGGCACACGAAAAGCAGTGGTTCGGTTGTCATAACCCCAGTTGAGATTGATAGGCGCAGCAATATCAGGGGCCAGACGCCGATAAGAATTTACATTGGGCGCATACAAACTAATGAGTTCCGGTGTGTATTTTTGCAGCCCGGCGATATAACTCATAAATTCCGTCGTATGCTCGCCGTTTTCGTCGGCAAAAATATTTTCTCCTGTATCAGCACGTACAATACTTTGGTGTATGTGCATGGCGCTGCCAGGTTCTTTTTGCATGGGTTTGGCCATGAACGTCGCATAAATATTGTGTTTATGTGCCGTTTCACGAACCGTGCGCTTAAAGGCAAACACCTGATCAGCCAGACTCATGGCGTCACCATGAAGGAAATTGATCTCCATCTGCGCAGCACCATTTTCATGAATCAGTGTATCCACACTGAGCTGCTGCGCCTCGGCATAATCGTACATATCCTCCACGAAATCCTCGAATTCAGCGACCGCATCCATACTATAGGAAAGCCGGGACGTCTCAGCGCGTCCGGAGCGACCAATCGGAGGCTCAAGCTCATTGTCTGGATCGATATTTTTAAGTACAAGATAAAATTCAACTTCCGGAGCAACCACGGGACGCAGCCCGTCAGCGGTGTACAAGTCGAGTATCTTTCGTAGCACGTTTCGGGTGGACAAGGGGTGGGGCTCACCACTTGTCATGTCGTAGCAATCGTGAATAATTTGCGCAGTTGGTTCTCGAGCCCAGGGCACGAGGCGCATGGTAGTGGTGTCGGGCTTGAGAATCATGTCGGAATCTGTGGGGGCGACAAAATCCCAATGGTCATCTGCATACTCTCCAGTAACAGACTGAATCAAAATGCTCTCGGGTAAACGAGTGTCACCCTGTGTCAGAAACTGATGAGCTGGGATAAACTTGCCTCTGGCATTACCCGTTATGTCAGGGACAGTACACTCAACTTCAGTAATATTGTGTTCTGTGAGCCAATCCTGAATGGTCTGCGCGTCGGACTTCATAAGTCTTCCATAGAGCCTAAAGACCCGAGTATCGCAGTACTTTGAACACTGATTCAAGGCTTTTTCAGTGCTCTAACCCTATGGTGGTATGCCTGGATAAGACCAGGTAAAGGTATAGTAGCAACATGCAAAATCAGGAACATATTAACTCGTGGTACGCCAAGTCGGCCGATATCACGCTGCAGTTTCCTCCCCTGAGGGGAGAGCATAGTGCCGATGTCTGCATCATCGGCGGTGGCTATACCGGGCTTAGCAGTGCGATCCATTTGCGAGAACTTGGCTACAGCGTCATCGTGTTGGAGGCCAATCGTGTGGGCTGGGGCGCATCTGGCCGCAACGGCGGTCATGTCGGAACAGGACAAAGAGCAGACCAGCACCAGCTCGAAAAAATGGTGGGGATGGAGCAGGCGCAGGCGCTGTGGAAACTCGGGCTGGAGGCTGTCGACCTGGTTGAGGATCTAATCACCCGCTTCAATATCGAGTGCGAGCTCAAACAGGGGAACCTGCATGTAGCTTCCAAGGCCAGTGAGATAGCCGACCAGCGTGAAGAAGTTGAACACTTACAAAAAAATTATAACTATCAACATCTTAGCTATATAGAACCTGAAAATATTGGCCATCTAACCAGCGGGCAGGGATTTCACGGCGGCGTTCTCGACACCGGCGCCAGGCATCTACACCCTCTAAAATACGCCGTAGGTCTGGCCCGCGCCGCGGCCGATCTAGGCGCTGAAATTTTCGAACACAGCCAGGTTTTATCTTATTCAGAGGCTGATCAGGTAACGGTAAAAACCAGTCTGGGCCAAGTAAAGGCACGCTATTTAGTGCTCGGCTGCAACGGCTACCTTGAGAAACTTGAGCCCAGGACTGCCGGCAAGATCATGCCAATCAACAATTATATGCTGGCAACTGCACCACTACCCGAATCGGTCGCGCGAAAACTGATCAGGGATGACACGTCCATGTCAGATTCGTTATTTGTAATCAACTATTGGAAGCTTTCCGAAGACCATCGATTATTTTTTGGCGGTGGCGAGAACTACTCCCGACGCTTTCCCGCCGATATTGGCCGATTCGTGCAAAAATATATGCTGCGCATATATCCGGAACTAGTGTCTACGCCTATCGACTACGGCTGGGGTGGCACTCTGGCGATCACCATGAATCGAATGCCGGACTTTGGCCAGCTTTCATCCAAAATATTCTATGCACATGGTTTTTCTGGCCACGGTGTACCCACCGCGACACTGGCGGGGAAATTGTTGGCAGAGGTCATCAGCGGCACAGCCGAACGGTTTGATGTGATGGCTAACGTTCCCACGTCGCAATTTCCCGGCGGCACTTTGCTAAGATGGCCGGGTTTAGTTGCCGGTATGCTGTTTTATAGTTTGCGTGATCGATTGGGGTGATTTTGGACAAGCTGCAATATGCCCCACGCAATAACCCTATAACCAGCTGTAGCCCTACAGATCTAGCGTTGCTTCAGCCCCTCTAATATCCACATTATAAAACTCTGTGTATTCCTATTCGCTATCGAGCGCTATCGAGTTTAAAGGCCAGCAGCAGATTACCGGCGTTACCCAAGTTGGTTGTGTAACCTGAAAGAACATAGAGACTGTCGTTCGCTACAACCGGGCCCGGCCCTTCTACTGAGCCTCCATGCCCCTTGACCATATTGACTGTAGCAAACTCGCGAGCAGTGTCGAACTCCCATAACCTGGAGCCATCGCGGGTAGAGATCGCCCTGATCATTCCGTCCATCGAGCCAGTAAACACAGCACCGGGAACCGCAGTGGTCGCTGCAGAGTTACCCGTCAGACAACTGAAGTCATCTTCTACACAAGCAGGAGCCGGGTTGTCGTGGCGCCAAACCAATTCTCCGGTGCTCACATCCAATGCCGCAACACCGGGGCTTGATGGATGAAAAGGCACTTGTTCGACGACCACCAGAGCGGGAAAATCAGCGAGGGGCGCATACGCAAGCTTACCGTCGGACGACATACCCCAATGAATTCCGCCCAAAGCACCACCACGACCCACTCGCGTGCTCCACAGTAACTGCCCGTGCTGATCCGGATCAAGCGCATGCACCGATCCCGACTTTTGCCCCACAATTAAAACGTCGCGACCATCGGGACGAGTCACCAACATGGGGGCCATGCCGAAATCCAGATCGGGACCAGCATCGGGGCAGTGGGTATTGTTATCCGTGCCGCAATCCAGATTCCACACATCATTTGCGGTGGCCTGATAGCTCCAGGCCACTGCGCCAGTACTCATCTCAAGGGCAAAGATGGCGTCGCTGGTTTTAGTGGCAGGGCGCGTAAAGTTCTCTCCCGTCCCAAAATAGATGAGGCCACGCTTGGCATCCACCGTAGGACTGGACCAGACTGGCGCGCCCGAAGGCCCAAAACTCGGCGCACCGCCGTTGTTTTTGCCATACTCCGCAGCCGGTTCCTCTATCGTGCGGAACCGCCATATCACCGCCCCTTCTTTTGCATCCAACGCCACAACCTCGCCAGAGGTATGGCAACATTCATAGGCGCCGTCGCGGGTAGATGCGATTTCTGTGCTGGAGAAAGGAACAAACAATCGATTGTTGTGATAGGCCACTGAGCCGGTAACGTTTGCCTGATAATGTGAGGCTGCATCGTGTGTCCACAAAGCTTCTCCGGTCTGGCCGTCTAGCGCATGGACCGTGCCCCGCATATCTGCGAAAAAGATGCGCAGACTACCCTCGTCATCAACCTGAACATTTAATGCACCGCGTATAGCAGCATTGGCCTTGTAAACCCAGTGTGTACAACCAGTTTGGCGATCAATGGCATAGACCCCACCAAATTCACTGCCAAAGAAGAGACGATCTCCCACCACAGCAGGCTTGGAACGCATCTCGCCGGAACCGGGAACTGCAAACACCCAGTCGAGCCGAAGACCAGACACCGTCTCACCTGAAATCGAGGTCTGCGAAGCCTGGTAGTACCCAGTTGCCGGGGCATTACCACCCCACCCTGAAGAG
Source organism: Halioglobus sp. (assembly GCA_036961345.1). Lineage (GTDB taxonomy): Bacteria > Pseudomonadota > Gammaproteobacteria > Pseudomonadales > Halieaceae > JBALVT01. The sequence goes on along the minus strand of JBALVT010000003.1, from coordinate 37,120 downwards.
TAGATCGTAGAATCCGGATTGCCGCGTTTAGACGCACAATAGGCAGACTTTGGAATATCTTCTTCACCGGGGACCACACCGGTAAGCCAGGTAGCGACGCTAACTTTCTGCGACTGTGTTAAAGCTGCGGCCTGCTCACGCATTTTCCCCGATTGCATGGCAGCCAGAATCGAACGCGGTGGCATGCTGGACAAATGCCAAACGCTTGGGCTGTGGCTACTGCGACTATTTCCCATATGGCAGGAAGCACAGTGCTCACGAAAAACGGCCTCTGCTCCGTCACCGTCGCCGCGTGCAGCTACGATTGTCATAATGGAATCAGTTGGTGGATTTACGACATCACCATCTCGTGCGCGATTGCTACAGGCGCCGAGTAGCCCAGCGGATAGAAGTATGGCGGCAAGTGCACAAACCAGATTTTTCATTCAGTATCCCTACCCTAATGAAACCACATTCACTAAAAGGTAAAGGGGATCCATGCAAATAGAAAGAAACTTTATTTCTATTTCTCTGGTGGGTGGTGTTTCGGGGTGATCTGTCACCTAATTTGACCGGTAAGCACCGGCTATTATTGGTCGGTGTGAGAGGATTCGAACCTCCGACCCCTTCGTCCCGAACGAAGTGCGCTACCAGGCTGCGCCACACACCGATGCAACGGATGTGATCACTATATCAAATTGAAAGTACCTAACCAATATCGGCTGTCGGCCAAATTCAGTGCTGGTCGATTAGTAAACACCGGCCCAACGGGCCAAAAATTGACTGAAAATACTGAGTGTAAAAACCACTGCTATCAAGATGAGCAGCAATCGAAAGGGCCGGAATGGCTTGCGATCAACCGAATTAACACCGCGCTTGGTAAAAGCATCTACCTTGGCTTGATCGTCGGCATAAAGACGGCTGCCGGAACCGGATTCTTGATTTTCAGAGTCGGAGTTGGTCATGACGGTGAAGCCAGTTAGAAGTAGAACCACATTTTCTTCGCTTGAGAAAGGAAAGTCACGCAAATGCGTAACTTTCCATCTATAACACCCCAGCTTAGAAGTCGAACATGGCCTCTGGCATCGCCATTAGATTGTCAGGATTTGACAGCATAGTCTGCTTCAGAGACAGGGTACGCGGCAGCAACCGTTCAAAGTAAAAACGCGCCGTCATTAACTTCGCTTCATAGAACGACACGTCGCCGTCTGCCTCAGCAATTTTCGCCTTGGCTAGAACTGCCATACGAGCCCAGAAATAGGCAAGCGTGACATAACCGCTATACATTATGTAGTCCACCGCAGCTGAACCCGCTGCATCCGGATTCTCCATGGCGGCTTCACCAATCTTCATAGACAGTTCCAGCCATTCATCTTTATAGGCTTTCAAAACGTCAACAAATTCAGCGTTTTCTTCTCCCGCGTTTTGCTCACAAAGTTCATCGATGTAACCGGTGAAGCTCAAAAGCAATTTGCCGCCACTTCCCAATACCTTGCGGCCGATCAGATCCATAGCCTGGATACCGGTCGTTCCCTCATAGAGCATGGAAATTCTGCCATCCCGCACAATCTGCTCCATACCCCATTCACTAATAAAACCGTGACCGCCAAACACCTGCACGCCGAGGTTTGCCGACTCGTAACCAGTTTCGGTCACGAAAGCCTTCGCGATTGGCGTTAAAAAGGCCATCAGGTCATCGGCATGCTTCGAATCCTCCTCTGAACCCGCCTCGACAACATCACCGAGCTGCGCGAGAAAATAAATAAAGGCACGGCTGCCCTCGGCAAACGCTTTTTGCGTAAGCAGCATACGTCGAACATCTGGATGAACGATAATCGGATCCGCAGGACCATCAGGATTTTTCGGGCCCGTGAGACTGCGCATGGCCAGCCGGTCTCTGGCATATTCCAGGGCGCCCTGATAAGAAAGCTCTCCATGAGCAAGCCCCTGTACCGCAGTACCAAGGCGAGCAGTGTTCATGAAGGTAAACATACAGGCCAGGCCCTTGTTGGGTTCGCCGATCAGATACCCATTAGCCTCGTCGAAGTTCATGACACAAGTTGCTGAACCTTTAATACCCATTTTGTGTTCGATAGAAGCACATTGCACCTCATTGCGCTCGCCCGCACTGCCGTCAGAATTGGGCATAAACTTTGGCACAATAAACAAAGAGATACCTTTGGTTCCCTCTGGGGCATCCGGCAGCCTGGCCAATACAATATGAACAATGTTCTCAGCCATGTCGTGCTCGCCGGCACTGATAAATATCTTGGTGCCCGTGATAGCGTAACTACCATCAGCACGCGGCTCTGCCTTGGTGCGAAGCAGTCCGAGGTCAGTTCCGCATTGAGCTTCGGTAAGACACATGGTGCCGGTCCAATTACCGTCGATGAGCTTTGTCAGGTACTGGGATTTTTGTTCGTCACTTCCATGCTCTTCAACAGTTCGAATAGCACCGTGGCTGAGACCCGGATACATGCCCCAGGACCAGTTTGCGGTGCCCGTCAGCTCGGTCATAATGATGCCGAGTAGTCCGGGCATACCCTGACCGCCGTGTTCAATTTCAGCCGAAAGAGCGGGCCAGCCACCCTCCACATACTGCTGGTATGCCGCGGCAAAACCCTCGGGGGTTTTCACACCATCTTCACTCCACTTGCAGCCTTCCTCATCGCCTGACTGATTGAGGGGAGCCAGTACATTTTCACTAAACTTCGCTCCTTCCTCGACAATGGCATTCATCAAATCCTCGGTGGCTTCTTCATTGCCGGGCAGAGTCTGATAGAGTTTTTCGGATTGCAGAAGCTCGTTCATAACGAAACTGATATCGCGAAGTGGCGCTTTATAATGGGGCATAGTTCTAACCTCTGGATGGTCCTGACCGCCACGAGCTACCATTTGGCAGCGTATGGAAATGTCTATGTGTTCAGTGAATACATTTTGCGGGAAAACGACCCAAAGTCAAATATCTTTTCGATCATAAACTGGAGAACCGGGGTCCTTAAAGTTATATGTGGCCCCAGGAATCCATAATAAGTGAGTACTTACTATCTACTTAAGCCCTTTATAGCAGGCAGTCTTGGAAAACTGAGGATCAAAGACGGCATTACGCCCAATGGAGGTACAAGTAATAGTCGGTCATAGCCGGTGGGAGGCCGACTAAAGAATTCTACTGTATCGGCTCTATTCAGCTCCGCGGGAATATCCAAAAAGATGGAGTCTGGAGAACCAACAGAGGCCCGGAGCCTACCGGCAAATCCAGCAAGCGCCTCTTACAAATGATGATGCGGGGTGCTGTTTAAGCACCCTGTAGGCGCACAGAAAATCCCGCCTATTTGTGCACTAGTGCTAGTGGGTGGAATGTGCGGCAGCGTCATAAAACTGCGGTGTTGGATTTTGCGGAGCCGCCTCCACGTGACGCTGCTCTGGAGATATGCCCAGACGGCCAAACAGTTCCATATCCGAGTTGGCCTGTGGATTCGGCGTGGTCAGCAATTTTTCACCATAGAAGATTGAATTGGCACCGGCAAAATAGGCCAGTGCGTGCATCTGCTCGTTCATTTCCTCGCGGCCGGCGGAAAGACGAACATGTGAGGCAGGCATCAAAATTCTGGCGACCGCAATCATCCTGAGAAAATCAAAAGGATCCAGATCAGCTGCTTCGCTCAAAGGCGTGCCCTCCACCCGAACGAGCATGTTAATGGGCACGCTGTCGGGGTGCTCGGGCAAATTCACCAGTTGCTGCAACAAGCCAGCACGATCACTTTGCTGTTCACCCATGCCCACGATACCGCCACTGCACACCTTCATTCCGGCATCACGCACATGGCCTAATGTATCCAGGCGATCTTTATAAGTTCTCGTGGTAATTATATCGCCGTAATACTCTGGCGAGGTATCCAGATTGTGGTTGTAGTAGTCGAGGCCCGCATCGGCAAGTTCTTCGGCCTGATTACCTGTGAGCATGCCCAGAGTCATACAGCTTTCAAGACCCAGCTCTTTAACACCCTTAACCATGGCTACCACGTAAGGCATATCGCGTTGCTTGGGCGATCGCCAGGCAGCGCCCATGCAAAAACGACTGGCTCCAGAGTTTTTGGCGGCCCTCGCCTGCTCCAGCACCTTCTCAACCTCCATCAATTTCTCGGTCTCAAGGCCGGTGTCGTAGCGATTGCTCTGCGGGCAATAGGCGCAGTCTTCCGGGCAGGCGCCGGTTTTGATTGAAAGTAATGTGCTCACTTGTACCTGATTCGGGTCAAAATACTTACGATGCATTGTTTGAGCCTGAAACAGTAAATCGTTAAAGGGCAGAGCGAACAGGGCATCGATTTCTCCCCGAGACCAGTCGTGACGTATCTCGGCCTGCCCAGGGGAAAATTCAGCGTGACTTAACGAAGAGGAACCGTGTTTCATGACTCTAACCTGTACATTTTTTAAGCGAGACGCCATGATAACCTCGCCGTCCAAGCTGTCAACCTTTTGCAGTCATCATGGTTAACAGAATTTTGGACGCCATTTTCCCTAATAATTGCATCCTGTGCAGTACGCGTTGCAGTAATGGCTACCCTGTTTGTCCCCAGTGCCTGTCCGGGCTGACACCGAATACGATCTGCTGCACCGGCTGCGCCCTGCCACTGACTCATGCTGCCACAGATGCGCCGGCAAGAATCTGTGCTAACTGCGTCATCGAGAAGCCTCCTTACAGTCGGGTCATAGCACCCTGGGTATACGACGAACAAATGGCCTACCTGATACACCGCTGGAAATTCAACAAGGAACGGCGTTTGACCCCGCTATTGGCGATGCTCTGGTTAGAACGATTTCCGGCCAGCGCAGCAGTCGACATGATCGTACCCGTGCCGCTGCATTGGTTGCGCCTGTGTCAGCGCGGGTTTAACCAAAGTGAGCTTCTATGTCATCAATTGCGTGCCCAATGCCCCGACCTTAAAAACGTAACGCTGAAGACTAACCTTGCACGCCGCAGCCGTATTACCAGGTCACAAGCCGCCCTCAAGGTAACTGCCAGGGAGCGCAACCTGATCGGCGCGTTTAATATCCGCTTACCCTGCCGGGGCCGCAAAATAGCAATAGTGGACGACGTCATGACCACAGGAAGCACCGCAGCCGAACTTGCGAGCGCACTGCTTGGAGCGGGTGCGAGCTCTGTTGAGGTATGGTGTCTCGCAAGAACTCCCGCCCCGGCGATCTGACATGCATTTAAACTCGCCATCGCTCATACTGCGCATGCTGACCCAGGAGCACCCGGCATGCACGGCCTTATTTTCATATTTTTATTGTTTTTGGCACCGCCCACCCTCGCCGGCGAAGTGACGGTAGCAGTCGCGGCAAATTTCAAACAAACCGCTACATCAATCAGTGAAGTTTTTGAGGTACAAACAGGGCACCGGGTGAACCTCAGCAGTGCTTCTACCGGAGTTCTGCACAGTCAAATAACACACGGGGCGCCATTCGACATTTTCCTCTCGGCAGATAGCCATTCTCCCTCACTGTTGCAGACCCAGGGCTATGGCGTAGCAGGGCAAAGGTTTTGTTACGCCCGCGGGCAACTAATTCTCACCGGCGGCACTGGCTCACTCAAGGATCTTGGCGATAGCAAACTCAGCCTGGCGATGGCCAATCCGCGGACTGCCCCCTATGGCAAAGCAGCGCAGCAAGTCATCCACAGAAAAGAGTTTGCCTCGGGAAAAGACCGCACATTAGTTCAAGCAAACAACGTGGTGCATGCCTACCAGTATTTGGTGACCGGATCGGTGGATATGAGCCTGGTCGCCCAGTCTTTAACTCCAGGCCAGGGAATAGTAATCCCCCAGGACTGGTATACCCCGATCGAACAGCAAGCCCTGCTGTTAACCCCAGCGAAAGAAAAACCTGCCGCGCTGGAATATGTAGCGTTCCTAAAGAGTAGCCATGTTCGAGCCTTGATAGCCGACTCCGGCTATGGGCCCTGCCAGTGACACCAGCGGAGGTTCAGGCCATTTGGCTAACATTACGACTGGCAGCGGTCACACTGGTATTTCTACTCGCCGTTGGAACACCGCTTGCCTGGTGGCTTTCTCGGAGAAGAACCAACTTAAGTGCATTTATTGAATCCCTGGTTGCCTTACCCCTGATCCTGCCTCCGACAGTGCTGGGGTTTTACCTGCTTCTGATGTTCGCGCCGCACACGATAATCGGCCAACTCTGGCAACAGCTCACCGGCTCACAATTGGCATTTAGCTTTAACGCCCTCGTCATAGGCTCGTTCATCTATTCTTTACCCTTTGTTGTCCAACCGCTACAAAGTGCATTTGCGCAGGTTCCGGCACACCTATTGCAGGCTGCAGCGACACTTGGCGCTACGCCCATAGATCAGTTTCGAACGGTTGTTTTACCCCTGTGCAAACGTAGTTTTATCACCGCAGCCAGTTTGGGCTTTGCCCATACCATCGGCGAATTTGGTGTTGTGCTCATGATCGGAGGAAATATACCCGGAGAAACACGCGTGCTATCCATTGCACTTTATGATCAGGTGGAGTCTCTGCAGTTTGCTCAAGCACATCGACTTGCCGGTGGGTTAATGTTGTTTTCGATTGTATTGCTATTCTTGCTTTACCGAAGTAATCCGCAGGGATTGTGGCGGTCCAATACATGACCGGGCTTGATCTTGATTTGAAACTCACCGCGCAATCTTCTTTTCGACTTGAAGTACATTGCAAAATAGCGGAGACGGGTGTCACCGCTATCTACGGCAAAAGCGGGAGCGGCAAAACCACACTACTAAATTGCATCGCTGGATTACAGGCCGCCGATGCAGGCAGCCGCATTGTAAATCGAGGCGATATCTGGCAATCAGATCAGTGTTTTGTACCGCCTTGGCAAAGAAATATTGGCTTTGTCTTTCAGGATGCACGGCTATTTCCACACCTGAATGTCAGGGAGAATTTAAACTATGCGGTGAGCCGCAGGCACCGCGAAAGTAATATCAGCTTTGCGAAGGTTGTCGACTGGCTGGAATTGGACAGTTTACTCACGCGTCCCGCAACACAACTTTCAGCGGGACAAAAACAACGGGTTGCAATTGCCCGCGCGCTACTGAGTTCCCCAACGCTACTATTGCTGGATGAACCACTGGCCAACCTGGACCATGGTGCCCGGGCCCAATGCCTGCATTATTTACAGCGACTGCGCCAAATGATCGACCTACCGATGCTCTATGTCAGCCACGACATGGAAGAGGTCAGTCATCTGGCGGATAAGCTGATCTTACTTGAGGAAGGAAAAGTTCAAGCCCAGGGTTCAGTGGTAGACCTGTGTGCCCGACTGGACACACGGCTGTCTCATGACGAACAGGCGGCGACAATATTGCTGGGCACACTAAAAAATCACGACAGTGAATACGGACTGTCTGAACTCGACGTAGAAGGAACACCCTTGTTTGTCGCACAGCTGCCCGAAATAATTGACGCACAATACCGACTTCGAATCCCGGCAAGAGATGTCAGTATTTGTCGGCAGCGTCCCCAGGCCAGCAGTATCCTGAATATACTCCCGGTAGAACTTATCCAGATCGAAGAAACTACTGGCTCACGAGTACTTTTGAAACTCGCCTTCGGGCAGCAGTTTTTGCTGGCCAGAATCACCCGAAAATCGGTTGCTGAACTCAACTTGCAAGTCGGCGACTCTCTTTACGCACAGGTTAAAAGCGTTGCGCTGCTAAGCGAAACCACGGAGAACAATTCTTGAGTAACCATCCCTACGACCTACTCACCCCCGACCTTGTGATCGATGCCGTCGAATCGGCAGGCTATATCAGCGACGCACGCCTTTTGGCACTCAATAGCTACGAAAACCGGGTCTATCAGGTGGGACTCGAAGAGGGCGACCCCGTCATCGCCAAATTCTATCGCCCCGGCAGATGGACTCGCGAGCAAATCAACGAGGAGCATCGCTTCAGCCAGGAGCTGGTAGATGCCGACATCTCCGTTGTTGCACCGCTTATAGACAGTAATGGCTGCTCGCTACACGAACACGCGGGATTTTTATTCACACTTTTTAAACGGCGCGGAGGCTATCCCCCTGAACTGGACAATCTCAACAACCTGTTTGTTCTTGGCCGGACTCTGGGGCGCATTCACGCGGTCGGCAGAGCGGGCAAGTTCACAGATCGCCTATCGATAGGCGTTGACAGAATGATGACGGAAAATATCGACTTTTTGCTCGAGGGAGAATTTATTCCACGTGACCTGATCCCTGCATACAGTAGTCTGGCCAGAGATCTTCTACAGAGCGTTAGTAGTATTTATTCAGAAGTGAAAGACAGCGACCTAATACGGGTACATGGAGACTGCCACGTAGGAAATATTTTGTGGCGTGACGAAACTGCACACTTCGTCGACCTGGACGATTGTATGATGGCGCCTGCAGTGCAGGATCTATGGATGTTTCTCAGTGGGGAACGACACCGCCGGCAACAGCAGCTATCAGAGGTTATTGAGGGTTATAGCGAGTTTTGCGACTTCGAGCCCCGTCAATTGCGTTGGTTGGAGTCACTGCGCACCATGCGAATCATCAACTATGCGGCCTGGCTCGCGAAACGCTGGGAAGATCCTGCCTTCCCGAGAAGCTTCACCTGGTTTAACACCGAGCGCTATTGGGCAGATCACATACTGGAGTTGCGCGAACAGCTTTCGGCATTGCAGGAAGAACCCCTGCAACTCTTGTGAGCCCTACTAACCACCGCGATACGTGGGGCGCACAACCGACAAAAGCCAACGCCAAAAGGTGTTGCCGGTTAACACCTCGCGATCGATCGCATCGAAAAATCGTGCCATGCCAGCTGGATCGGCGAAATACTCCATTCGAGTAATGAACTCCCGGCTGGGATCCAGTTCTTTGACCACTTTGGCGGGATTGCCCGCAACAACTACATTTTCAGGGACATCCCGCGTTACCACCGCCCGTGCCGCCACTACACTGTTTTTTCCTATTGTGACGCCTTTGAGGACGGTTGCATGGTCGCCCAACCAAACGTTTTCACCAATATGCACCGGGGTTACCCGTTCATCTCTCACGGTTCTATCGTAGATAGTATGCCAGTCAGAATCCGTGACATAGGCGCCGTTGGCCAACATTACACCATCGCCAAGGATAATTTCATCACTGGCGCTCAAGCGTGATCCGGGGCTCATGAGGACGCAATCCCCTATTTGAATTCGACCTTCGCCGGGGCTGCGACCCCAAACACCTATCTCCACCTGATGCATAGGCTCACCAATCGCAGTAAAACTTCGACCTATGCGAATATTGGGTCCAGAAATCCGTACATACCTTGGCTTCATAACGGTATGGTGTGGCCCAAGATATTCACACTCGGGCCGCAGGAAATACTCTGTGTACCAATGGCGATATCGTAGGTACAATTTTTTCAGCCAATAGGGTCTTAGATCTTTACGCATAAATGATACAGGCCTGACAATTAGATCATATAATTATGCCGGATTTTGGCTCTCTCCGCCGACATTAACATTGATCCAGTGCACGAAGTGATGAAACTTCTACAGGAGCAACCGAGTATTGCAAGCCGATTCCGCCACCGTAAGCAGCAACCAGACGCATACTCACCCCAAATTGCCAGCGTTGCTACAGCGTCATGTTAACAGTAATTATCGCAAGCCCATCGCGGCGCACAATCAACAAGCATTCGATCGGCTCTTCACGCTATTAACTGAAGATTCCCGGCCTATCGTGCTGGATTCATTTTGCGGTACAGGGCACAGTACCGCCCTACTTGCACAGCGCCATCCCAACCATCTCATAGTCGGCATTGATAAATCCTCTCATCGATTGGCCAAACACCCGAACGAAGAGTGTGCCAATTACATCTTGTTACAGGCAGAGTGCGAAGATATCTGGAGATTATTGTTACAAAAAAACCTACTCCCGGACTATCACTATATTCTCTACCCAAACCCCTGGCCAAAATCTCGCCACCTGCAACGCCGCGTACACGGCAGCCCGGCGTTCGTATATTTACTACAACTGGGAGGACAGGTAGAACTTAGATCTAACTGGCAGATTTACGTAGAGGAGTTTGGTGTGGCCATGACGCTGTCAGGACACCCTGGAATAGTCCGGCAATTACTGCCCGAAATACCCATCACACTCTTCGAACGCAAATATCAATCCAGCGGGCACAGGCTTTGGGCTTTTGAGGGCCAGGTAAAACATGCAAAACCTGCGCAGTGACTACCGGCCTGGAATCGGCTACAGTTCTGGGTCTAAAACGAGGTATCACTATGTCAGCTAAAAAACCCGACGCAGTATGGGATCGCATACGGCAAGAAACCGAGCAAAAAGCGGCGGTGGAACCCCTTTTGGCGAGCTTTCTTCACGCAACTATTTTGAATCACTCGAAATTGGAACAAGCTCTCAGCTTTCACCTTGCCAGCCAATTAGACAGTGCAACCGTCTCCGCGCTGTTATTGCGCGAGGTGATTCTCGATGCATTCAAACATGACCCGTGCATACCCAAGGCGGTTCGGGCTGATTTGATGGCGGTGGAAGAACGCGATTCGGCGTGTAACGAGCTGTCCATGCCATTTTTGTATTTTAAGGGATTTCACGCCCTGCAGACGCACCGGGTCGGACACTGGCTATGGAAACAGGGACGTGAGTCACTCGCACTGTTCTTCCAAAACAGAGTCTCCTCAGAATTTGGAGTCGACATACACCCGGCTGCACAAATGGGCTACGGCATTATGCTGGATCATGCCACCGGCCTGGTCATTGGAGAAACCGCCAAGGTCGGCAACAACGTGTCCATCTTGCAGTCGGTTACGCTGGGCGGCACCGGCAAAGATGAAGGCGACCGGCACCCGAAAATTGGCGATGGTGTGCTAATCAGCGCAGGCGCAAAAATTCTCGGCAACATCAAAGTGGGCATCGGCGCCAAAGTCGGTGCTGGGAGTGTGGTATTAGAAGATGTTCCCCCGCACACCACTGTGGCAGGGGTACCCGCCAAAGTGGTTGGGCGCCCCACGACAGAGCTACCCGCCCTGGAAATGGAGCACGATTTTTGCTGCGACGAGGAAGCCGCAAAAACCGAACAACAAAAAGTGGGTTAAGGCTAATCAGCCTGATGATACTGGGGCGATAACTCCTGCACGGCATCCACAAATGCCGTTACATGGTCAGGGTTTACCCCAGGCGTAATACCGTGCCCAAGATTAAACACATGCCCGCTTCCGTGGCCGTAACCGGCCAGTATCGTCGCTACTTCATCTCTTATCCGTGCAGGCGAGGCAAACAACATTGTCGGATCCATGTTGCCCTGCAGGGCAACACGTCCACCAATTTGCGCCCTTGCACTATTGATATCCGTGGTCCAGTCAATGCCGACAGCAGTTGCTCCACAGTCGGCGATAGAGGGCAACCACTGCCCGCCGTTTTTGGTAAAAACAATAACCGGAACCCGTCGGCCATCGGCCTCAGAGGGCAACCTGGAAATAATCCGCTGCATATATTTGAGCGAGAACTCTTTGTAAGCAGCGGCACTGAGAGAACCACCCCAGGTATCAAATATCTGTAATACCTGAGCCCCGGCACGAACTTGTGCGGATAGATAATCGGCAACCGCATCGGCCAATAGCGTCAGCAACTGATGCATAAGTTCCGGTTTATCATAGGCCATGGCCTTCACATAACGAAAATCCTTGGACGATCCTCCTTCGACCATATAGGTTGCCAAAGTCCAGGGGCTACCGGAAAAACCAATCAATGGCACCTGGCCATTGAGCTCGCTTCGTATCGCAGTGACAGCATCCATCACATAAGACAGATCATCGTCGGCCACAAATGAATTCAGGTCGTTGAAATCCTGCTGACTGCGAACCGTTTTTTTGAAACGTGGACCCTCTCCCTCCTCAAAATACAATCCAAGGCCCAGGGCATCCGGTATGGTGAGAATATCTGAAAACAGTATCGCCGCATCCATGGGGTATCTTCTGAGCGGCTGCATGGTGACTTCACAGGCCAGTTCAGTATTTTTACACAGATCGAGAAAAGAGCCTGCTTGCTGGCGCGTGGCACGATATTCCGGGAGGTAGCGTCCGGCTTGCCGCATCATCCATACCGGCGTGCGATCAACCGGCTGTCGCATCAAAGCCCGCAAAAAACGATCATTTTTAAGTTCAGTCATACAACTAATTGCCTCAAGTATTAAAGATCAAGATAATCCAGGATGCCTTCGGCGGCCTGACGCCCTTCCCAGATAGCGGTAACCACCAGGTCCGAGCCGCGCACCATATCACCGCCTGCAAATATTTTTGGGTTTGAGGTCTGGAATTTATATTCCTGCTCTTCGGCCGCGATCACGCCGTTCCAATCGTTAACTTCAACATTTGCATTGGTTAACCATGCCGGTGGGTCCGGTTGAAATCCAAAAGCAACAATCACGGCATCTGCTTCGAGAACTTCTTCACTACCCGGAATGACCTCCGGACTGCGTCTGCCGTCCGGTCCCACCTCGCCCAATTGAGTTTGCACGAGTTTAACGCCGCAGGCCTGGCCAAAATATTCAACAATCTCCAAAGGTTGGCGATTAAAAAGAAACTCGATGCCCTCTTCCCGCGAGTTTTTCACCTCTTTTCTGGACCCTGGCATATTCTCTTCATCTCGTCGATAGGCGCAGATCACGACCTCCGCCTGCTGACGAACGGCAGTGCGGACACAGTCCATTGCTGTATCACCACCGCCCAAAACAATAACTCGTTTTCCTTTCAGGTTGACGTAGTCTTCAGACGCCTGCTCAAACCCAAGATTGTGATTCACATTACCGATGAGGTACGGCAGGGCTTCATAAACGCCTGGGAGATTTTCCCCTGGGAAATTTCCGCGCATGTACTTGTAGGTACCCATACCCGTAAACACAGCGTCGTATTCCTCAAGTATTTCACTTAAAGCTATGTCGGTACCAACTTCCGTATTTAAACGAAACTCAATACCCATGCCTTCAAACACGTCCCGCCGGCGAACCATGACTTCTTTTTCAAGTTTGAACTCCGGAATCCCAAAGGTCAGCAGACCGCCAATTTCAGGGTAGCGATCGAAAACCACCGCCTTGACCCCAGCGCGCGTTAACACATCGGCGCAGCCCAGGCCTGCGGGGCCGGCCCCAATTATTGCTACCTTTTTACCGCTTGGCACAACTGATGACAAATCGGGACGCCAACCCATCGCCAGCGCCGTATCGGTGATATATTTTTCCGAGGCCCCTATTGTTACAGCGCCAAAACCATCATTTAGCGTACACGCACCTTCGCAAAGTCGGTCCTGAGGGCATACTCGCCCACAGACTTCTGGCAAGGTATTCGTCAGGTGACTCAGTTCTGCAGCTTCAAACAAATTACCTTCACTGACAAGCTTCAGCCAATTGGGAATTAAATTGTGTACCGGGCACTTCCACTCGCAGTAAGGATTACCACACTCGAGGCAGCGGTGCGCCTGACCTTCGACCTGATTGGAACTATACGGCTCATAGATCTCAACATATTCAGTTGTACGCGCTTGCATGTTCCGTTTATCCGGATCATGCCTGCCAACGTCAATAAACTGAAAGTCATTCGACAAACGGTTATTCATAAACTGTTCCCCACCATTGAAATCATCCGACTAATCGGTATCACGCAATCGTGACAGCAAACGATCAAGATCCGCTGCCTTTGGTTTAACCAGCCAGAACTTGCCAACATAGTCCTCAAAGTTCTCTATTAGATGGGCACCCCACTCGGAGCCGGTTTCCCGCGAAAACTCTTCAATATTTGACCTCAAATGAAAACGATAAGCCTCCATGTACTCGGAGCTTACCCGGTGTATTTCCACCAACTCACTGTTGTAGCGATCAATAAAACTCCTGTCCTGATCCAGTACGTAGGCAAACCCACCGGTCATACCCGCACCAAAGTTAACCCCGGTAGGACCTAGGACTGTCACGGTGCCGCCAGTCATATACTCACAGCAGTGATCTCCGGCGCCTTCAACCACCGCATGACAACCACTGTTGCGAACAGCAAAGCGCTCACCGGCGACACCTGCGGCATACAGAACACCGCCGGTAGCACCGTATAAACAGGTGTTACCAATAATCGTGGTTTCCTGTGATTTGAATTCACTCGCTTTAGGCGGGTATATCACCAGCTTGCCGCCCGCCATACCTTTGCCGACATAATCATTGGAGTCACCTTCCAGATACATGTGCAGGCCGCCCGCATTCCAAACACCAAAACTCTGCCCTGCGGTACCGATTAACCTCAACACAATCGGGTTTGACTCCATACCATTATTGCCGTGACGCCGCGCAATTTCGCCTGACAGACGTGCACCGATAGAACGATCACAATTCGTCACCGTGAATGCGTATTCGCCGCCGGTACTGTTCTCAATGGCAGGCAATGTGAGAGCCACCATGGCTTCTGCCTTTTCGCCCGCATCAAAAGGATTATTGGACTCGACTTCACAAAACTCTGGCTGCCCGAGTGCATCAGGATGCTTGTATAATATTGGCGCAAGATCCAGTCTTTGCTGCTTGGGGCTGCCTCCAGGTAGGCGCTGTAAAAGATCCGTGCGCCCTATTAATGCCTCGATGGAAGGCACACCCAACAGTGCGAGCCACTCGCGAGTCTCGAGCGCTATGAAAGTGAAGAAATTGACCACCATCTCTACCGTACCAACGAAATGGTCATCTCGCAGACGCTTATTTTGCGTGGCGACGCCCGTTGCACAATTATTCAAATGGCAAATTCGCAGATATTTACATCCCAGAGCAACCATCGGCCCAGTGCCAAAACCAAAGCTCTCTGCACCCAAAATGGCTGCCTTAATAACATCCAGCCCGGTTTTTAACCCGCCGTCCGTTTGCAGACGGATCTTTCCGCGCAAACTGTTACCTCGAAGTGTCTGCTGTACTTCGGCCAAACCCAATTCCCAGGGTGATCCAGCGTAGCGGATGGACGTCAGTGGACTGGCTGCAGTACCACCGTCATAGCCGCTAATCGTTATCAAGTCAGCGTAGGCTTTGGCGACACCAGCGGCAATCGTTCCAACACCGGGTTCCGAAACAAGTTTGACCGAGACCAACGCCTTCGGATTGACCTGTTTGAGGTCAAAAATTAATTGCGCCAAATCCTCAATCGAATAAATATCATGATGTGGCGGCGGAGAAATCAATGTGACACCGGGAACTGAGTAGCGCAGCCTCGCAATCAGGTCGTTAACTTTACCACCGGGTAACTGGCCTCCCTCGCCCGGTTTTGCACCCTGGGCTACCTTAATTTGCAGCACCTCGGCGTTCACCAGATAGTGCGGGGTCACTCCAAAACGGCCCGAGGCAATTTGCTTGATCTTCGACATCCGCGGCGTGCCGAAGCGCTCCGGATCTTCTCCCCCTTCGCCAGAGTTTGAGCGAGCACCCATCGAATTCATGGCTTCCGCAAGAGACTCGTGTGCTTCAGGACTCAGTGCACCCAATGACATTCCCGCGGAATCAAACCGGGGTAAGATCTTTTCAACCGGCTCCACGTCTTCGAGTGGCAGTGGTGTGGGCGCAAAAATCGGGCCCAACAAATCCCGTATGGTGGCCACTGGCCGTTCATTCACGAGTTTGGCATAGCGCTTGTATATGCTGTAATCGCCTGAGGCTACCGCTTCTTGCAGTGTCATAACCACATCGGGATTAAAGGCGTGATACTCCTGGCCATGCACGTATTTGAGCAACCCGCCTTGTTCAAGCGTCTTGCGATAAGACCACGCGCGACGGGCAACAGCACGTTGATCACTCTCCAGGTCTTCAAAGTTTGCGCCCTCAATGCGCGAGGCCACCCCACGAAATGAAATCTCTACCACCTCTGATGCCAAACCCACCGCTTCAAACAGTTGCGCACCGCGATAGGAACTTACTGCTGAAATGCCCATTTTCGACATGATTTTCAGCAGACCCTTGTTTATTCCTTTGCGATAATTTTTGTAGCAGGTGCTGGGCTCACCCAATACCTCGCCGTTACGAATTAGATCCTCCAGTACACTGTAGGCCAGATAGGGGTAGATCGCCGTTGCGCCAAAACCCAGTAGGCATGCTACCTGGTGTGAATCTCGAGCACTGGCGGTTTCCACTAAAATATTGGCATCGCTGCGCAAACCTGTCCTGATCAGGTGATGATGCACTGCACCCGTCGCCAACAGGCTGTGAATAGGCAATAGTGCTTTGCTAATCGAACGGTCCGACAAAACCAGTGTTGAGGCGCCTGCGCGAACCGCTAGCTCTGCCTGGAGGACCAGTTCTTCAATCGCCTGACGCAAGTTTTTTTGCTGGGGGTCATAAGTACAATCGATATCGGTAACACTGTAGCCGGGGCGCTTAAGCCCTAATAGCGTATTGAATTTTCCCTGTGACAATACTGGCGAGAGAAGAATTATCCTGTTGGCATGTCCCGGCGTATCTTCAAATATATTTTTCTCTCCGCCCAGCACGGTTTCCAAAGACATAACAATAGTCTCCCGCAGCGGATCTATTGGCGGGTTAGTTACCTGGGCGAACTTCTGGCGAAAGTAATCGTAGAGCGATCGTTCTTTTAACGACAAAACCGCCATTGGGGTGTCATCCCCCATCGAGCCTACGGCTTCATTACCCGATTCGGCCAGCGGCCTAAGCACCTGGTCACGCTCCTCAAGGCTCACCTGAAACATCTTCATAAACGCGTCGAGCTGCTCCGGCTCAATACCCGGCGCTTCCTCAGTTTCAAAGGTGCCCTCTATACGATAAGAATTCTCGCGCAACCATTTTTTGTAGGGAAAACGGGACTTCAACTGATTGTCGATATCCTCGTTGTGCAGCAACTCACCTGTCTGGGTGTCCACGACCAGCATTTGTCCAGGCCCGATCCGCCCCTTCGCCACAACGTCTTCCGGCCGGTAGGCGTAAGTGCCTATTTCCGAGGCAATAGTAAGAAATCCGTCTTTGGTTTTCACCCAACGCGCCGGGCGCAGGCCATTCCTGTCCAGCAGGCAAACAGCATAGCGCCCATCGGTCACCACAATGCCCGCCGGGCCATCCCAGGGTTCCATGTGCATGGAGTGGTATTCGTAAAATGCCTTGAGATCCGGGTCAATCGACTCAATGTTTTGCCAGGCCGGAGGAATTAACATGCGCAGGGAACGAGGCAAGTCCGATCCACCGGTAAGAAGTACTTCCAACATATTATCGAGGCTCGATGAATCAGAGCCAGCCCGGTTAACAAGCGGCGCTATCGACTTAATATCCGGTAACTTTTCAGTTTCAAATCGTGCCGTCCGTGCTTCGGCCCAGTTGCGGTTGCCATCAATCGTATTAATTTCACCATTGTGAGCCAGCAAACGAAAGGGCTGGGCAAGTGGCCACTTGGGGCTGGTATTGGTTGAAAAACGCTGGTGAAATACGCAGATCGCTGTTTCAAGACGCGGGTCTGCTAAATCTGCGTAAAAAAGCGGCAGATCAATTGGCATCACCAGGCCTTTGTATGAAATAACCCGGCCGGAGAGACTGCAGATATAAAAGTCTTCATCACTCTGCGTTGCGATCTCTGCCCGACGTCTGGCGACAAATAGCTTGGTGGTAAGCGATTGGTTCGTCAGGCCGGGGGCGTCCAAAAAGACCTGCTCAATTACCGGCATTGTATCGAGCGCAATTTCGCCACACACTGAATGTTCTATGGGTACCGAGCGCCAACCAACGACCTTCAGGTCCTGTTCAGTCAATGCCTCTTCAAGCGCCCTGCGTCCCGCCGCTGCTTTTTCGACATCTCGACTCAGGAATATCTGGCCCACGCCAAAATTGTCACCCAATTCTGCAGCAAAGCACTCGCGCGCGAGGGCACGCATAAACACGACCGGCATTTGCAGTAACAAACCACAACCATCCCCGGTTTTGCCATCTGCCGCAATTCCCCCACGATGCGTCATGCATGTAAGAGATTCGATCGCTATTTGCAGCAAGCGATGGCTTACGTCTCCAGAAGTGTGGGCAATAAGCCCAAATCCGCAATTGTCGCGGAATTGTTCAGGGCTATAGAGACCTGCGCTCATAATGTATCCAGAAATATAATAATAAAAACAAAGTGTTAACGCGAAAACGCCCGACGCCTAACCGGTGTCAGGACTAAGATGGGGGGGCTATTTTACACGGATGTAGCACCGTGAACAAACCGCGCCGGGCGTGGTAGCTGTGTACCGGAGCAGGATTAGCTCAGCAATTTCAGAAGTTCTGACTCGGCGACATCATCTACAATGCAGGCCTCGCCGATGGCATTAAGCAGTATCAGGCGGAGGTGACCATCGATAACTTTTTTGTCCATGCCCATTAACTCAATAAACGTTTCGGGTGTCATATCCGACGGCGCTTCAACCGGCAAATTCATAGAAACCAACAATTGCCTGAATTCCGACACCTCGGAATCGGCGATCCAGCCTCTACGAGCAGATAATCTCAAAGCCAGTAACATCCCAACGGCTACCGCCTCGCCATGCAACCAGCGACCATAACCCTGAGCCGTTTCTATGGCATGACCAAAAGTGTGGCCCAAATTAAGAATGGCACGCACGCCGCCCTCACGCTCGTCAGCTGCCACTACCGTTGCCTTGCAAGCACAACTGCGCTCAATCGCCTCAGCGAGCGCCGCTTCTTCGCGAGCAAGTAACTTGGCCATGTTTTGGCGCAGCCAGGTGTAAAAACCTTCATCACCAATAAGGCCGTATTTAACCACCTCCGCCAAACCCGCAGAAAATTCCCGCGCAGGGAGTGTATGCAGGGTATTGGTATCAATCAGAACCGCCTGAGGCTGATAAAACGCGCCGATCATGTTTTTACCCATGGGGTGATTGACCGCCGTTTTGCCTCCGACCGATGAATCCACCTGGGCCAGTAAGGTCGTTGGCACCTGAATAAAGTTAACACCGCGCTGATAACACGCTGCAGCAAATCCCGTGATATCACCCACAACACCGCCGCCCACAGCAATGAACGTGGTACTGCGATTGTGCCGATCAGCCATCACCTGATCGAAGATCCCCGACAAGGTCTCGAGTGACTTGTACTGCTCGCCATCGGGCAAAATCACTTCACTGACAAAGGCTCCCGGACGTAGGGCATTTCTAACGCGATCCAGATATAAAGGCGCTACAGTCTCGTTCGAAACAATAACCACTTGCGAGCCCGCTACATGCTGGCTCAACAAATCCGAATCCGTAAAGAGATCGCGGCCGATATAAACCGGGTAACTGCGCTCAGCCAAATCAACATGCAGAGTGTGAATAAGCAGGGACACGTTTCATCCTCAAGCAAAAAAAGGGGAAACATCATACCGCTAGAACAGTGGGTTTGTCTCTAGGTAAGGTCGCGAACCAGATTCTGGGCGACAGTTCGCGGGCTGCAACCGTCGGTATCGATCACATGGTCAGCAATTTCTCGGTATAGCGGATCGCGAACAACCATTAAGTCCCGGAGAATTTCTTCCGGGTCACCGTCTTGCAAAAGCGGGCGGCGTCTGTCTCTGTGGGTGCGGCGAACCTGCTCATCAACAGTGGCGTGGAGATAAATCACGAATCCTCTCGCTGCCAGTACTCGTCGATTCTCCTGGCGCATAATCACGCCACCGCCAGTAGCCAACAAAACGTTGTCCCACAGGGTCATTTCCTCAACGGCTTGTTGCTCTCTGTCCCGAAAGCCCTGTTCGCCTTCGACATCAAATATCCAGGGGATATCTGCGCCAGTGCGCACTTCAATTTCTGTATCGGTATCTGCAAATTGCAGATTCAGCTGCGCGGAGAGATACTTACCAATGGTCGTTTTGCCGGCCCCCATGGGGCCGACGAGAAAAACTCTGTGCAGATTAGGCATGGCTAGTCGAGCAGCGTATCGGCCAAAATCCTGGGCGTTATGAAGATCAAGGTTTCAGTCTTGGTATGAGAGTTGGTCTGATTGCTAAAGAAAGCACCGACATAAGGGATATCTCCAAGGAAGGGCACCTTGCTGATTCTCTCAATGTCCTCGGTCTTGAATACGCCGCCAAGTACAACTGTTTCGCCATTCCCAACCAGCACCTGGGTCGTCAGCTCCGTAGTATCAATCGAAGGTATGACACCACCTTGACCTGACGGCACCAGGTCACCAACGGAATCCTGATTGATGATCAAATCCAGCAGTATTCTGTCATCTGGCGTGATATTTGGCGTTACATCCAATTTAAGCACCGCTTCTTTGAATGATGTAGTGGTCTCGCCACTGGATGAAGATTCCTGATAAGGCACTTCGGTACCCGACTTGATAGTCGCCTGTTGTTTGTCACCGGTAATCACTTTGGGCTGTGACACAACCTCGCCGTCACCGGCGGCTTCCAGTGCCGACAGCTCAGCGGTCAGGTAGAGATCATTGCTGGTGAAACCTACGGCAAAACCACTGGTTGCACTCGCAACACCCAGGTCTACCAATAACGACCCAGGGTAATTAATGGACGGTGTGGTTCCATTGATAACCGAGTCATTCAGACCGATAACGTTATTAGTGTCCCCGGAAACGGACAGAATGTTGCCATTTTTGTCTGGATCCAGATAACCGCCACCCCACTCAATACCCAACTCCTTTTGCAAGTCGGACTGTGCGATAACAATACGGGCCTCGATCATTACCTGCCTGATGGGAATATCCACCAGCTCAATCAAATCACGTATTTCGGCCAGTTTTGCGGCCGTTTCAGTGATAATCAGAGAATTTGTTCTAGGATCGACGATAACCGATCCGCGCGAAGATATTAGACTCCCGCCCTCTTCAGACCCAGCCTGGAATAGACCGACAATAGAGGTCGCTGATGCATAGCGAACGCGAAGAAACTCAGACTGCAGTGGAGCCAGCTCAGCAATAGAGCGGTTGGCCTCTATCTGCTGTCGTTCTCGTTCGGCGATTTCCGCGGCAGGTGCCACCATTAGTACATTGCCATTTTGCCGTTTATCCAAACCCTTGGTTTTCAGCACCAGCTCCAGCGCTTGATCCCAGGGAACGTTTTGCAAACGCAGGGTAATACGCCCTGAAACCGTGTCGCTAGCCACCAGGTTCAATTCAGTGAAATCGGCGATAAGCTGCAATACCGCACGAACTTCAATATCCTGAAAATTCAACGAGATGCGATCACCTACATAGGTGAATTCATCCTTGCGTCGCTCTATCTCCCGCTTGGAAAGCGGCTTCACACTGAGCACATACTGGCCGTCAGTCTGGTACGCGAGATAGTCGTACTCGCCGGTCGCCTTGAGTGTCAATGTTGCGCCACGCTCTGTCGTGTTCACATCGATACTGTTAACGGGTGTTGCAAAATCGGTAACATCGTAGCGCCGCATCAGACGCTCCGGCACTGTCGTATCGACAAACTGCACTTTGATATCACCGCCTTCGCTGAATACATTCACGTCGACAGTCGGATCTGTCAAATCGAGCATCAAACGCCCTTCACCATCACCAGTTCGTTGAAACTGTAGATCTGATATTTCTGATCTAACCTCTCTTACCGGCTCGACTTTCGTTGCCAAACGATTAGGATCGGTCATCGGCTTCATATAATCGCTACCGCCGTCCTGGCCAACAACAACGTATATGCTGGTGCCTTCTACACGTGTCTGGTAAGGCACCATCTTCACAAGATTGACCACCAGGCGGGTGCGATCTCCAGACTCGAGTACGATCACTCCCGTTGCATTGCCGTAGGGCAGGGAGTAGCGCTTGGCATCGAGAGCACTTTTGGTATTGGGAAAGTCGATGGCTATACGAGCAGGTTTCTCAATGGTGTAGGCCTTGAGATCTGGCGGCGTTTCGTCAAAATCCAGACGAATTTCGAACTTACTACCCGGACGCGAGCTAAATTCGATATTGGTCACACTCGGCGCAGCTTGGAGTGCACCCGCCAATAGCGTCAATGTTAGCCCCAGTACTGATCGGCGTCCCAGCCAATGCCTTCTTTCTTGTTTTTGTCTATTCACGGCCCCAGTCCCCAAAATTCAATTTTTTACTCCAAAACGGCAATCACCGATGAATGCGATTTAAACACCGTCTAATTTGATGGTGCGAGGACGTTCAACCCAGCCGTCCTCAGTACCATCAGTTACGATTTCCACAACAGCCACGTAAGTTTCCGTCATCTCAACTATTTTCCCATGGTTACGCCCCAGAAAGTGACCCAGGGTTACCCGGTGAATACCGCCGTCAGGATCGCGAACCAACACCCAGTCGGTTCCCGCTCTGGCTAAACCACCAACCATTCTCAAAGAATCGAATGTAAACTGCTCAAGAAATTCCTTTGCGCGAGTATCATCGGGCTTAACCGCGCTGACAGCCTGTAATTGCGTGATTTCCCTGACCTCGATTGGACGATCAAAAGGGCTACGCAATGCTGTCGCGCTGTAGGCAAACGCCTCATAGGCCTTAAAAGTGGGGATAGGCGTAATAATTCCGCCCGGCTTGGCCCGCTTCTCGGCCATAAATGCGTCGAGATCTGATAAATCCCCTCCGCCGCATCCAGCCAGTGCCACACCAATAACAGCCATTAAACCAAGATTACGAAAACCCAACTTCATATTCAGGCCTCCTCATCTTTGTAGCGATAAGTCTTGGCAACCAGGTTCAGATTAAGTAACCCTGAATCGTCGTTACTGGCGGAAATCGCAAAATCGTGTAGCGTTACGATCCTTGGCAAACCGGCCATGCCGCTAATAAACGCGCCCAGGTCGTGATAAGTACCTCTGGCAACGATAGATATAGGAAGCTCTATATAAAATTCTTTACTCTGTTCGGGCAGCAGATCGATGGTTTCAATTTCCAAGCCGTTTAGCAGGCCTTTGTTGGTTATGTCCTCCAACAAGCCCGGCACTTCAGTATCACTGGGCAGCTGACTCACCAAGGCGCCAAAAGACTCCTCCATCTCCAACATCTGGCGCTTGTAAGCCTCAAGATTAGCGGCCTGAAAGGCTTTTTTCTCAAAATCCTTTCTCAAGCGCTCCTCTTCTACCTCAACCTTGGCCAATTGAAGTTGTAAGTCTTCAACGTGGTAATAGTAGCCTCCAGCCAGAACTGCTCCGAGTAAGATCAGCCAGATAAGAACCTTGATTAACCCTGGCCATGCACCGACATTGTCAAAATCCAGGTCGTTGATATCAAAATCGCGCAAACCACTCATTGTGTCTTCAAATGCCATAACTTAGCCCTCCCCCCCATTTGTACCCGAGGCGGGCAGCTCAACTTGAACACTAAGATTAAATGTCGTGGCCTGGTCGCCGTACTCTTCGGCAGCTCTTACCTTATCGAGGTTGGGATTGGCCAGCCAATCGGACCCATCCAATCGACGCATCAAACTGGACACCCGATTATTGGACTCGGCAATGCCCGTAATACCAATCACCTTACCCGTCGTTTTGAGGTTAGTGTAAAAGACTCCGTCGGGCATCGTTCTAACGAGCTGATCCAGAATACGGACGATAATTGGCCGATTGCCCTGTAATTGCTGGATTACACGCATACGGTCCAACAGTTGATTGCGTTTTCGCTCTAACTCCCGAATTTCGGCGACCTCTTTATCCAGTACTGCGATTTGCTCGGTTAAATGACGATTGCGGGTGTTCTGGTTATCTATTTGGTTATTCACAACCCGGTCGGCCATAACCAACAGGCCGACGCCCAGTGCGAGAACAAAGCCAACAATGGCAAGAAATTCTTTCTTCTGCTCCTGGCGCCGATCGTCGCGCCATGGCAGTAAATTAATCTGAGCCATTAATCGAAGCTCCGTAAGGCCAGGCCGCAGGCAATCATCATTGCCGGGGCGTCACTGCCAAGTGCCACTGCATTCACTTTTGATGAGATGGCCATATTGGCGAAGGGATTGGCCACCGCGGTAGGCGTGCCCAATTTTTCCTGTACCAGTTCTTCCAGCCCTTCCATGGAAGCGACGCCTCCGGCAAGGATAATGTAATCAACGTCGTTGTACTGGCTAGAGGAAAAGAAGAATTGCAAAGAGCGCGCTACCTGCTGAACCACCGCGTCTTTAAAGGGCTCCAGCACCTCAGGTTCATAATCGTCGGGCAAGCCACCTTGTTTTTTTGCCAACCCGGCCTCTTCCAGTGGGAGCCCGTAACGTCGCATGATTTCGTCGGTAAGCTGTTTGCCCCCGAATAACTGTTCACGCGTGTAGATTGTCTGCCCGTTGGTAAGAACGCTGAGCGTTGTCATGGTGGCACCGATGTCGACCACGGCTACCGTGTTCTCGGCCTCCATTTCCAACTGGTCCTGGATAAGTGAAAAGGCACGCTCCATCGCGTAGGCCTCAACATCCATGATTCTGGGTGTTAACTCTGCACCCTCCACGGCCTCGACGCGGGCATCGATGGTTTCCCGTCGGCACGCGGCAAGCAACACTTCAACCTGGCCATCGCGTTCTTCCGAAGGCCCTTGAACCTCGAAATCAATCGCCACTTCTTCCAGGGGGTACGGTATGTACTGGTCGGCCTCGAGCGTGAGCTGGGTTTCCATGTCGTCCTCACCCAAGCCCTCCGGCATATCTATCATCTTGGTGATGACAGAGGATCCGGCGACTGCCGCAGCGACCGCTTTTACTTTAGTTCTGGACTGAGCGATGACGCTGCGAATAGCGTTTGCCACGCCGTCCACATCATTGACGTTTTTCTCAATGACAGCATCTACCGGCAGCGAGCTCACAGCGTAACTCTCTACGCGGTATTTGCCCCCTGAGTAGCTCAACTCTAGTAACTTGACAGTTGTCGAACTTATGTCGAGCCCCAGAACCGGAGTTGTCTTTCTTTTCCCTATTAAACCGAGCAAGTTATTTTCCTATCAGTATCACTAACTTAGGATATTCTTATACACCGATACATTAATTGTTAGATATATCACAGACACATTTCAATCAAAAGTAAAAAAGAGCATATAATTACCAATTTGAACAATGCTGTAACGAGCTCACTTTAATACAAGCCACTGGTTTGTAAAGGATTCTATGACTTTCCTCCGCTTTATCACGCGCATGGCGCTACTCGGGTTTTTTGGCGCCATATGGCTTTTGGCAGGCGTCTATCTCTACCTGAGTCCAAACTTGCCCAATGTCGAAACACTACGCGATGTAAAACTGCAGACCCCCATGCGGGTCTACACACGCGAGGGTGATTTAATCGGTCAATTTGGCGAACAGAAGCGCAGCCCACTGCCCTTCCAACAGATCCCGGAGCACTTCGTAAACGCGCTTCTGGCAGCCGAAGACGATGGCTTTTTTCGCCACGGAGGGATCGATATCATGGGTTTGATGAGAGCGGTCTCCGAGCTTGTATTGACTGGACAAAAAGGCTCGGGCGGCAGCACCTTGACCATGCAGGTTGCTAGAAATTACTTTCTAACGCTTGATCGTACATTCATACGCAAATTCAATGAAATCCTGTTGGCCATCGAAATAGAGCGCGCTCTGGATAAGCCCGAAATATTCGAACTCTATTTTAACCGGGTCTTTCTGGGGCACCGCGCCTATGGCTTTGATGCTGCAGCGCAAGTCTATTATGGAAAGAGTATTGTTGATCTCACACTGCCGCAACAGGCCATGTTAGCGGGCATTCCCAAGGCACCCTCGCGCAACAACCCGATCAGCGGACCCGAAGCCGGAAGAGAACGCAGAAACTGGATTCTTGGTCGCATGCTGTCATTGGGTTACATCTCTGGGGCTGAACACGCCGAGGCAATACAAACACCGGTAACCGCAGTCCACCATGGCGCCCAGCTGAGCTTTGAGGCGCACTACGCTGCGGAAATGGCACGCCAAAAAATGCTGGCGAAATACGGTATGGCGGCCTACAACGAGGGTTTTCATGTTTACACAACCATCAGCTCCAGGTTGCAACAAGTCGCCCAGGGGGTCATCAATGAGGGCCTTATTACCTACGACAAACGCCACGGGTATCGGGGCCCTGAACGGCAATTACCGCCCGAATCAACCGAAGATGCAGCAAAAACCTGGCAAGATGTACTGACAGAAACAGCCATTATCGCCGACTTGCAGCCCGCCATTGTGACCGAAGTGCGCGAGGACAGCGCTGCCATCTTATTGGCGGATGGCGGAACCGCAGAACTACTTTGGGACAATGGCATACGCCAGGCACGCCCCTACTTAAGTGAAAATTCCAGAGGAGGCGCACCGAAAACAGCTGCCGAGGTTCTGTCGATAGGTGATTTGATTCGCATATCTCTAAATGACGAGGGCGCCTGGTGGCTCAGTCAGGTTCCAGCTGCGCAGGCCGCACTGGTTTCTTTGGCGCCCGATGACGGGGCAATATTGAGCATTGTTGGCGGTATGGGATTTGAACTAAGCAAATTCAATCGCGCCACTCAGGCTGAGCGACAACCCGGATCCAACTTCAAACCGTTTATCTACAGCGCCGCTCTTAAAGAGGGTTTCAGCGCCGCCAGTATCATCAACGACGCGCCAGTGGTTTTTGAAGACAGTTCTTTGGAGGGAATATGGCGGCCCGAAAATGACGGTGGAAAATTTTATGGCCCGACCCGCTTGCGCTGGGCATTAACCAAATCACGAAATCTGGTGTCAATTCGTCTATTACAGCAAATGGGAATACAGCAAGTCATTGATTATGCTAATAATTTTGGCTTCGATACCGAAAGCTTCGCCCCCGACCTATCTCTCGCGCTAGGCACGCACGCTGTATCACCACTGGAACTGGCTGCAGCGTATACGGCACTGGCCAATGGCGGATACAAGGTCGAGCCGTATCTTATTCAACGCATTGAAAACCTGTCGGGGGACAAAATATTCGAGGCCCAACCGCTCACGGTTTGCAGACACTGCAATCAGGACACAGGTGAGATCGCAGAAGGCGCAGAGCTCAGCATGGAGCAGATCCTCAAGCAGCGCGAAGTCGCCGCGCAGGACACTCACCAGGCCCCACGGATTATGGACGCCAGAGTCAACTTCATTGTCGACAGTATTTTGCAAGATGTCATTACCCGGGGCACAGGGCGTCGTGCGCTGGTATTGGAAAGAGGCGATTTAGCCGGCAAGACCGGCACCACCAACGGACCAATGGATGCATGGTTTTCGGGTTACAACCGTGATGTAGTGACAACCACATGGGTAGGTTTTGACAATTACACCCCATTGGGAAAGCGTGAGTTTGGCGGAACCGCCGCACTGCCAATCTGGATCAATTTCATGCGCGCCGCGCTGCGCGATTCACCGGACGTCGAGCGCCCGATTCCAGCGGGTATCGTCAACGTGCGTATCGATCCGGACACGGGGCTACTGGCGCCTGCAGACCAGAGCAATGCCATTTTCGAGTATTTCCGCGAAGAGAGGGTTCCGTCCTACGGCGAGGCACACGAAGGACCAGAATCAAACAACAAAGGCACGGACGACCTGGTCAACGAGATTTTTTAGCGGCGGGGCTCACGCCCCACAAATCTAGCCCGCTAAATAATTTTCAGGGTAGGGCAGGCTCGCGACACCGCTGTCGACCGCGGCACGAGCAACCGCTGATGCCACTGCACTGAGTAAACGACTGTCTACGGGCTTTGGAATAATGTATTGCGGGCCAAAACTGAGGGCCTCAATTTCACAGGCCGCTAGCACTTCGGGTGGAACCGGCTCTTTCGCCAGATCACACAATGCGTGAACTGCAGCTATTTTCATCTCCTCGTTAATCCTACTCGCCCTGACATCCAGCGCACCCCGGAAAATAAAGGGAAACCCAAGCACATTGTTCACCTGGTTGGGGTAATCAGACCGGCCGGTGGCCATAATAAGGTCGCTACGAGTCGCATTGGCAAGCTCAGGGTTAATCTCGGGATCAGGATTGGAACAAGCGAAAACAACGGGATTATCGGCCATGGTAAGCAACATCTCAGCACTCAGTAAATCAGCGCCAGACAGCCCAATGAAAACATCTGCACCGCCCACTGCATCAGTCAGGCTGCGCTTGTCAGTGTCATTTGAGAACTCTTCCTTATAGGCATTAACGCCTTCGCGCCCGGGGTAGATAACCCCTCTGCGATCCAACATATAAATGTTCTCGCGCCGCGCCCCCATGCTTACCAGCAAGCGCATACACGCAATGGCGGCTGAACCGGCCCCCAAGCAGGTGATCACCGCTTTTCCCAGGGTTTTTCCTTGAATTTCCAATGCGCTGATAAGTCCAGCGGCGGTCACAATAGCCGTGCCGTGCTGGTCGTCGTGAAATATCGGGATGTTGCACTTTTCGATCAAGCTGGCTTCAATTTCAAAACATTCAGGCGCTTTAATGTCTTCGAGATTAATTCCACCAAAGGTATCGGCGATATTGGCCACCGTAGCGATAAATTGATCCGCGTCCTCGGTATCCACCTCAATGTCCACCGCATTGATACCGGCAAACCGTTTAAACAAAAGAGCCTTGCCCTCCATCACCGGTTTGCTGGCAAGAGCACCCAAATTGCCTAGCCCCAGTACAGCTGTACCGTTACTGATGACACCAACCGAGTTGCCCTTGCCTGTATACAGATAGGCATTCGACAAATCCTTTGCGATTTCAAGGCATGGCTCTGCAACGCCCGGACTATAAGCCAGGGACAGATCGTATTGGGTTTCAGCGGGGGTACTGAGCTCTACCTGGATTTTTCCGGGTGTGGGCTCAGCGTGGTACCGCAATGCTGCTTCCTTAAGATCCTTGGACATGGCATTCACTTCGCGTTTTAGGCAGGTAAAAACAGGGCCAAGAGCATATAGAAAACCGTCACGTTCAACAAGCCAGTAAAGTAACGCTTTTACAGCCTGATTCGATGCTCCGGCGGACTCAGGGCATAAAAAAAGCGTCGTACCTTAGCGGTAAGACGCTTTTGGGGGCCGCAATTTACTGCAGCTAGTATTAAGCTTCGGCGCCGGTTTCAGATCCGGTTTCGGTTTCGGTTTTCGCTGTGCTGCTGCGATTACCAAAACGCTTGTTGAAGCGATCTACACGGCCGCCAGTATCCAGCATTTTTTGCTTGCCTGTGAAGAAAGGATGGCATGCTGAGCATACGTCGATGTGCAGGTCTTCACACAAAGTTGAACGTGTTTGTACCTTATTGCCACAACTACAAGTCGCGGTAATGTCCTCGTACTTTGGATGTATATCTGCTTTCATTATCAAACTCCTGGATAGTTGACGCCGCCACACGACCCCTGTCGAGCACCGCATCGGAAAATGGGAGATGGCCATCGGCCGGTCAAAAAATAGGCGGGCATCTTACCAGACGGTACACGATAAGCAATACCTTGGCAGGATTTGTTACAATGCCGGTATTCCATCAACCTGAGCCTGATAAGGGGCGCAATGTCTATTTTTCGCTTGGCGATACCCTCTCCATTGCGCGCCCAGTTCGACTATCTTCCACCTGCTGACCTGACCCCAGAGGAGTTATCCCGGGTAAAACCGGGCTGCCGTGTTCGGGTGCCCTTCGGTCGCAGGGAGGTCACCGGCTATGTTTTAGCCATAGAGGAAAAAACAGAGGTGCCTGCCAATAAAATTCGCGCGGCACTCCAGATCCTGGATGATTTTCCGCTTATGAGCACGCAAATGATAGAAATATGCCTATGGGCTGCAAATTACTATCATCACCCCATAGGCGAAGTCATGGCTAGCGCATTTCCCGCGACTTTGCGCTCGGGCAAGGCGCACAAGCCTCTGGGAGCGCCAGGCTGGCGTTTATCCACGCAAGGCAAGGGACTGCCAGAAGGTGCCTTAGCGCGCTCTCCCAAACAAGCCCAGGCTTTGGCAGCGCTGCAAAAAACAGCGCAGATCGACACAGTCACCCTAACCGGCGAAGGCATATCGTCGACCGTCATGCGTTCGCTACTCACCAAAGACCTGGTGGAACAATGCACCCTGAAGCCCCCTACACGCAAAGTGAAAAGTCATTCGGGGCTGACCCTCAATACCGAGCAATCCATAGCGGTAACTGCAATTCAGGCAACACTGGGCGGCTTCCACTGCCATTTGCTGGAAGGCGTTACCGGCAGCGGTAAAACCGAGGTTTACCTGCAGCTGATCGCCCGCGCGCTCGAACAGAATATGCAGATTTTGGTACTCATACCTGAAATCGGCCTAACCCCTCAAACATCCCGTCGTTTCGAGGAGCGGTTTCAGGCAAATATCATAAACCTGCACTCGGGCTTGTCCGAAGGGGAAAGGTATAAGGGCTGGGAGGCCGCCCGCGATGGCAGCGCGCACATCGTAATCGGCACCCGCTCCTCCGTATTCGCGCCGCTGGATAAACTCGGCCTGATTATCGTCGACGAAGAACATGACAGCTCCTATAAACAACAGGACGGATTTCGGTATTCAGCCCGTGACATCGCCGTCAAACGGGCACAACAAGCCCAATGCCCAGTCCTTTTGGGGAGTGCCACACCCTCCCTGGAGAGCATTTACAATGTACAGCTAGGCCGCTACCACCACCACTTGTTGGCACAGCGTGCCGGCGGCGCGCAGTTACCAAAGGTGGCGACAATTGATATCCGCAAACAGGCATTGACGGCCGGATTTTCCGCCGCCTTACTTGACGCCGTGGCTGATACCTTGAATAGAGGGAAACAAGTGCTGTTGTTTCTCAACCGCAGGGGTTTTGCACCGACACTACAGTGCCACGATTGTGGCTGGCTTGCCGAGTGCCGCAACTGCGATGCCCGGCTTACTGTACACCGCCGTCAGGGCATTCTGCGCTGCCATCACTGCACAGCTTCTGTAAAGATGCCGGGCGCCTGCCCCGACTGCCACGGTCGCGCATTACTAACTTCGGGGCTCGGAACCCAGCAGGCTGATGAATTTTTGCGCGCGCATTTCCCCGGCGTCCCTTTACATCGGGTAGACAGCGATTCCATGCGAGCCAAAGACGCTATGTCAAACCTGGTCACACAGATGCAAAACGCAGACCCATGCATTTTACTAGGAACCCAAATGTTGACCAAGGGGCATCATTTTCCCGGGGTCAATTTGGTGGCAATTATCGATGCTGACGCCGCATTGTTCAGTACCGACTTTCGGGGCGAAGAGCGAATGGCGCAATTGCTCACACAGGTTGCCGGTAGAGCGGGACGAGAAGGCGAGCCCGGCAAGGTACTACTACAGACACATTATCCGGACCACCCCACACTGCAATCAATCTTGACCAAAACCTATGCGGATCATGCCCGATCAATTCTCGCTGACAGACTGGCACTGGGCATGCCGCCCGCATCTTCCATGGCTCTCATCCGCACGGACGCCAAGGACGCTGCCACCGGTGAGCTTTTCCTGGAAAGACTACGCGAACAAAGTGCAGCAAATCTACCGGCTAGCACCCGCTTAATCGGCCCTTTACCCGCGCCCATGCAGCGCCGGGCAGGCTTGTTTCGCAGCCAGCTATTACTGATGGCAAACAGCCGCCAAGATGCACAATTGGCTGCCAGAACGCTTGTTACATCCGCAGACAAGCTTCCGGCCAGGGGTTTAAAATGGACAATCGACATTGATCCCCTGGACGGTATGTAGGCATATCTTAATCGATGCGTCCTATTCGACCAGCCGCTTTTCTGGCTATTGTGTGTGCTAACAAGGATAATAGACAGTGTGATCCAACCGGATCAAGTTCAGACTTACGCAAACCAGGTACACCCCTTCAAATGAAGCAACAGATCTCACAGCTAGTGCTGCAAGCGCTGGATTCATTGGTCGCTCAAGGCGAGCTGCCGGATAACCTTGAGCCACGAATATCGATCGATAGAACCCGCGATCAGAGCCACGGAGATCTCGCCAGTAATATCGCCCTGACACTGGCGAAAAAGGCCGGCAAAAACCCGCGCGAGATTGCCGCGCTTATTTGTGGGGCACTGCCAGTTTCTCCGGTGGTAGAGCGCACCGAAATCGCTGGACCCGGGTTCATCAATTTTTTCCTGAGCAGCAGCAGCAGCCAGGCCGTTGTGCACCAAATTCTTGCCCAGGGAGAGCGCTTTGGAACATCTGAGGCCGGCGCGGGACGCAAAGTACAGGTAGAATTTGTTTCGGCAAACCCCACCGGCCCCTTACACGTGGGCCACGGGCGGGGCGCTGCAGTAGGCGATTGTATTTGCCGTCTTCTGAGGGCAACTGGCTGGGAGGTATCCAGTGAATTTTATTACAACGATGCAGGGCAACAGATAAATAATCTGGCGCTATCGGTACAAGCCAGATGCAAAGGTCTTGGCCCCGGTGACCCAAGCTGGCCCGAAGATGGCTATCAGGGCGGGTATATTATGGACGCCGCCGAGGCCTACCTGCGCGGCGACAAAATTGATTCCCAGGACAAACATGTGACCGGCGCCGCAGACCCACAAGACCTGAGCGCCATCAGCGATTTTGCGGTTGCCTACCTGCGCCGGGAACAAGATCTCGACCTCAAGGCCTTTGACGTGGATTTTGACGTCTACTTCCTCGAGTCATCTCTGTACGAGTCTGGCCAGGTTGAAGCCACGGTCAATCGCCTCATCGAAATGGGCCATACCTATGAAAAGGAAGGCGCCTTATGGCTGCGCACCACGGATTTTGGCGATGATAAAGACCGTGTGATGCGCAAAACAGACGGGGGCTATACCTATTTCCTGCCGGATGTGGCCTACCACCTGAACAAGTGGCAACGCGGCTTTGAACGAGTGATTAACGAACAGGGCGCGGACCACCACAGCACCGTAACGCGAGTGCGATCGGGGCTACAAGCACTGAGCATGGATATTCCACCTGGCTGGCCCGACTATGTCCTGCACCAGATGGTCACTGTAATGCGCGATGGGCAAGAGGTGAAACTGTCCAAACGTGCTGGCAGTTACATCACGCTCAAAGATTTGATCGATGAAGTGGGACGCGATGCCACTCGCTACTTCCTGTCAGCCAGAGCGCCCAACTCCCAGCTCACATTTGATATTGACCTGGCGTTGTCACAAAGTAATGACAACCCCGTTTACTATATCCAATATGCTCACGCCCGTATCTGTAGCATGATGCGCAAACTCGACGAAAATAACTGGTCCTGGCAGGCGGATTCGGCGCTTACCCACCTTGACCTTTTGACGCAAGACCACGAAACAGCGCTCCTGCGCCGGCTGGACCGGTATCCGGAAATGATTGCCAATGCCGCCGCCAATTCCGAACCACACACTGTGGCATCTTATCTGCGAGATTTGGCGGGCGAATTTCATGCCTATTACAACGCCCATAAGGCGCTGATTGATGATAAACCACTGCGGGATGCCAGACTTGCTTTAAGCCAGGCGGTACGGCAAGTACTCGCCAATGGGCTCGATATGTTGGGCTTGTCAGCGCCGGAGACCATGTAACGCAATGGCCCAGGATTTTGCAAAAAAACGCGGTAAGTCCCGAACAACTACTAATTCGAGTACGCGCAAAAGAAAAGCATCGAGTAAGAAAAAAGCCGAGGCGCCCCGCGTTTGGCGTTGGTACAGCTGGGGAGTTTTTACCGGCATACTCATGTGCTTTATGCTCTACCTTGTCACTCTGCCAATGGAGCCTGGAGCAAACAAAGAGATTCCGGTCGCCAACGCCACCGCGCAGCCGGCCAAGGAAGACCCGCCCAAACCACGTTTCGATTTCTATACGCTGCTACCTGAGCAAACGATCGACGTTGAAGTAGACCCGGGTGAAATTGCCAAGAGCCGTACCAGTAAAAAAACCGAACTTTACTTGCTGCAAACGGGTTCTTTTAAACAGGCTGAAGACGCCGATCGTCGACGGGCTGAGCTTCTGTTGCTTGGCCTGGAACCGAAAATAGAGGAAACCAATGGCAGCAATGGGCACTGGTATCGCGTGTATGTCGGCCCGTTTGAATCACGCTCCCGCCTGGCAAAAGCACGCAGCCTGACTGCCGCGCAAAATATCGATACCCTGTTATTAAAACGCAGTAAACCCTGACCTCATATCCGCACCGCGCACTTGAAATTTCGGTGTAACCCCCCATATCTGCCAGACATACCCCAGGAGACCCACATTGGATCAATTCAGAGGCACAACGATACTTTCAGTAAGGCGTGGCAATACTGTTGTTATTGGCGGCGACGGCCAAGTATCCATGGGCAACACCGTGATGAAAGGCAATGCACGCAAGGTACGCCGACTGTATAACGATCAGGTTATCGCCGGTTTTGCCGGAGGCACTGCCGACGCTTTCACCTTGTTTGAGCTGTTCGAGGCCCAACTGGAAAAATATCAGGGACAATTGGTGCGCGCAGCGGTAGAACTGGCCAAAGCCTGGCGTACCGAGCGCTCATTGCGCCAATTGGAAGCTCTGCTGGCGGTTGCCGACAAAAACACCTCGTTAATCATCACCGGCAACGGCGACGTTATCGAGCCGGAAGACAACCTGATAGCCATTGGCTCCGGTGGCCCTTTCGCCCAATCAGCTGCCAGAGCGTTGCTGGACAATACCGAACTTGACGCTCGCAGTATTGTCGAAAAAGGACTAGGTATTGCTGGAGATATCTGCATTTACACCAACCACAATCAAACCATCGAACAACTGGAATTTTAGGCTCAGTAATGTCAAACATGACCCCCCGCGAAATCGTTCACGAACTGGACAAACACATTGTCGGTCAAGATGCCGCCAAACGCGCTGTTGCGATCGCTCTTAGAAATCGGTGGCGCAGAATGCAGCTATCAGACGAATTGCGCGCTGAAATCACGCCAAAAAACATTCTGATGATCGGCCCCACAGGTGTTGGCAAGACCGAAATCGCCCGTCGTCTGGCGAAACTGGCCAACGCGCCATTTATTAAGGTTGAAGCCACCAAGTTTACCGAGGTGGGTTATGTAGGTCGAGACGTGGAGTCGATTGTTCGCGACCTGGTAGACATGGCGGTAAAAATGTTTCGTGAGCAGGAAATGGAGAAAGTCAAATTCAGGGCCCAGGAGGCCGCCGAGGAAAAGATTCTGGATATCCTGCTGCCACCGGCCAGAGATACCGAGGTCGACAGCAAGTCCAGCACCAGGCAGTTGTTGAGAAAAAAACTGCGCGAAGGCGAGCTGGATGATAAAGAAATAGAACTCGAACTTAGCACGCGTGCCCCGGGTGTAGAGATTATGGCTCCTCCGGGCATGGAAGAAATGACCAATCAGCTACAGGGCATGTTTTCCAATCTTGCGAAAGATCAACGCAAAACAAGGAAGCTGACCGTGCAGGCGGCTTTTGCCGCATTATGCGACGAACAGGCCGCACAAATGGTTAACGAAGAAGAGCTGAAACAAAAAGCCGTCACCGCAGCGGAACAAACCGGCATCGTTTTTATCGATGAATTGGACAAGGTAGCCAAGCGCAGTGAGGGCGCCGGGGCCGACGTTTCCAGAGAGGGTGTGCAGCGGGACTTATTGCCAATAATCGAAGGGTCAACCGTCAGTACCAAACATGGCATGATTAAAACCGATCATATTCTGTTTATCGCCTCAGGCGCATTCCACCTGGCCAAACCCTCGGACTTAATCCCGGAGCTGCAGGGCAGACTGCCTATCAGGGTTGAGCTATCGGCTCTAACACCTGAGGATTTCGAGCGTATTCTCACGGAACCCGATGCCTCCTTGACTGAACAATATCAGGCGTTGCTAGGGGCGGAGGGTTTGGAAACGGAATTTAGCGAGCCAGGCCTGCGCCGAATCGCCGAGATAGCCTGGCAAGTGAACGAAAAAACAGAAAATATTGGCGCCCGGCGCTTGCACACCGTTATGGAAAGACTGCTCGAAGAGGCTTCTTTCGATGCCGCTGATACCGGCATGAAGGGCGAAAAATTGCTCATTGATGCGGACTTCGTCAACCAACAACTACAGGATTTGAGTGAGGACGAAGATCTGTCCCGCTTTATTTTGTAACGAGGCAGGCCGATGACCCAGCCCACATCAAAACAGCCTACGGGCATCAAACTGCGCACCAAGTCAAAAACACTGGAGCTGGAATACGACGGTGGCGAGCGCTACGCTTTGAGCTGCGAATACCTACGCGTTTACTCGCCATCGGCGGAGGTCAAAGGCCACGGACCGAACCAGGAAGTTCTGCAAGCAGGCAAAATCGACGTCAGCATTTCCGCCATAAAACCGGTGGGAAATTATGCGCTTCAGTTGGTATTTGACGACGGACACGACACCGGCTTGTACTCATGGAGTTATCTCTATGATATGTGCGTGCACCAAGCTGAGTGGTGGCAAATTTATCTCGACCGATTGCAAGAAGCGGGCGAGGGTCGCGACCCCTCGGTTCAGGTAATCAAGCTGGGCCTTTAATCGGTCGCAGCCCTTCGGGGGGCCCTTCGGGGAGCCCTTCGGGGGACCCTTCGGGGGACCCTTCGGGACATTCTTTTCGCACTAGGGACACTCCGACCCACATCGCGCTACAATACGCGCCTGCTGTTCGAGCACGGAGAGACCATGAGCGACAAAAAAACGACACACTTCGGCTACCAGGAAGTGGAAACCGAGTCCAAGGCTGCCATGGTCGCGGGCGTATTCCATTCCGTGGCGGCTCGCTACGACCTGATGAATGATCTGATGTCTGGTGGTGTCCACCGAATCTGGAAGCGATTTACCATTGAACTCAGCGGCGTAAGAAAAGGGAATTCGGTGCTTGATATAGCCGGTGGCACGGGCGATCTGGCCGCTCGTTTTGCCGACATTGTAGGACCCGAAGGCAAGGTTATTCTCGCGGATATCAACGAATCGATGCTGGTAGTTGGCCGTGACAAACTCATCGATACCGGGAAATTCGGCAACATAGATTGCGTTCAGGCCGATGCGCAGGACTTACCCTTTCCGGATGGCAGCTTTGACTGCATTACCATCGCCTTTGGCTTGCGTAATGTGACCGATAAAGACGCTGCACTGCGCTCTATGTTGCGAGTACTCAAGCCGGGGGGCAGATTACTGGTGCTGGAGTTTTCCAAACCCAAGAACGAGCTTCTTAGCAAAGCCTACGACACCTATTCCTTCAAAATCTTGCCGGTCCTTGGCAAGGTGGTCGCCAATGACAGCGAGAGCTACCAGTATTTGGCTG
>JBALVT010000039.1:0-25909 GCA_036961345.1 Halioglobus sp. | reverse complement strand
TGGAGCCGTTTAAAAACTATTTGTTTCCCAGTGAATAAATTGTCAACAGTTGCAGTTGGTATTATTCTATCTGATGTACGTATTAGTCTATTATTAAAGGGTATTTTGTCAGATGCAGGCTATAGTGTTCATATTGGCGAGGAAGCGAACAGTGACGACCTGATTCGCAATAAAAAGGAAATTGATGTCTGGGTGTTTGACGCACAATCAGAAAAGGTATCTTATACTTTATCGAAAACCCAAAAATTACTTTTGCCCGTCGATGACATCCCCTCCCCTGAAGATACCGTAAAGTTTAGAAATTGGTCCTGCGCTTTTCTTAGAAAAATTGATCTGACTACGGGAAAGAATGACATAAAAACCAGAGCTGTTAGTGGTGACTGGAACATGACTAAAGGTGTTTGGGTATTGGCCGGGTCGGCGGGCGCCACGACAGCGGTGCAGTCATTCCTAAACGCCTTCACCACTGCCCCGCCCGTTGGTTTTTTATATGCGCAACATTTTTCTGTTACCCAACAAAAACAACTTCAGCAGCTAACAGCAGAAAATCCAATCTTTAAGATATATGTTGGAGTTGGTGACCATATGCTGGCACCGGGTAGAGTGATTATGGTGCCTCCGCAGTGTAAAATTAATATCACGGAGCCTGGCAAAGTTTCGAGCACGCATTCGACCTGGGGCAATAATCACACTCCCAATATTGACGAGCTACTTGTTATTTTGTCCGCCGCGAACCTGCCTTCCCTGGGCGTTATAGTATTTAGCGGTATGGGGGATGATGGAGTTAAAGCACTGCCGGTAGTTGAAGCCGCGGGTGGACATATCTGGGTGCAATCACCGTCCAGTTCTATATGTGACAGTATGCCAAAGGCCGCATTAAAAACGGAACTGGTTCACAAAACAGGTGACCCTGTGCATCTGGCAAAGGCGTTAGAGGCTCTCTATACGGAATAAAAAATTTCGATTTCTCCAGAATTTTTTGAAAAAAACCTCCTTCTGCTGTGTAAAAATCTACTCTTTGTAAAGAAAAAACCATTTTTTCTTCGCGTCAAACCCCCATGTTTCGGGCTCTATACCCGTGTTTCTGTACTTTTTTAATGTTTTTTGTTGAAGGCCCTTCCTACAAAACAAATACTGTGATTGTGAATTTAATGTTGGAAACCGTTCATAGCGGGAAATATGGCGAGGGCGAAAATGACTGACCGAAATGAAGAACTTGATATTAGTGGTGTAAAGGTTGCGATTGTGGATGACGCAAAAACAATCCGAATGATGATGTCTCACACGCTAAAAGCAATGGGGTGTGAAGTTGAATGTGCTGAGGATGGCTATAAGGCGCTGGGTATGCTCCGTCGTTTTAAGCCGGACATCATATTCCTGGATATCACCATGCCTGAACTTGACGGGTACCAGACTTGCACATTGATTCGAAATGCTGAAAGCACAAAGGACACGCCAGTTGTAATGCTGTCTTCGTCTGATGGTATTTTTGATATCGCAAAAGGGCAAGCTAGAGGTGCGACTGCTCACGTTACAAAAATCCCACCAGAGAATGTATTGCGGCAGCTAATCTATAACCACACAAAAATGCGGAAGGCTGCGTAACCCATGGCTGCTTCCTCTCTACAGTCTTTGCATCTTCTCGAGCGCATTTATGTCCGCGAGGCCATTGCGCCGCCGGAACCGGAGCGCACTGTGATGCTTTGGGCTGGAACCTCACTAAGTATAGCAGGTGTACCTTTGCTGCTTGGAGAGGGTGATATCGATGAGATTATCGAAACACCTGAAGTAACGAAGATCCCCGGTACAAAAAACTGGGTAATGGGTGTTGCGACACATAAGGGAAGCCTTCTGCCGATCTTCAGTGGTGACGCCTTTTTTAGAAAAACACCCTATGCCGGTCGCCCAAGAGAATACTGCATGGTTGTCAGGCGGTCGGGTTTCAAATTCGGCATTACGATAAGCGCTATTGAGCGTGACCTTAAGTTCCCAATTGAACACAGGGACATGGAGTGTCTGATTGATCCTGCGTTTGCAGAGTTGACTTTAGGCGGGTTTCACAGGGATGGAAAAGTATTAGCGGTTCTGGATATAGACAAATTGGTAACTGACAGTGACTTTTTGAATGCATCAGTTATCGAAGCAGATTCTAGTGAGGAAAATGACCAATGATTAACCTAAATAAGAGTGGCACATCGAGTTTTTGGGTAAAGGCAATAACCGCGGGCATTCTGGCTTGCCTCGGTGGAGTTGTTTATACCTTCGTTATGATTCAACAGGAAGCGGGACAAGAGGGGGAATACCGACTGATTGCAAATGATATGCGTATGTTGTCTCAGGAGGTGGTTGTTAAGTCTCGGGACACCGTTGATGGAGAGGCATCAAACGCCGCTGACCTGAGTGCCGACATTGAAAGCTTCAACATCCTGCTTACTCAACTGGCAAGTGTTGGACTCGAAGGTGAGGCCCTGGACATCTCCAAGAAGTGGAAGCCTATAGAGCAAGCAGCACAGACCCTGGTTGCGACTGCTCCAAGAATTTCGTTTCTCTACGGGGTTTCAGAAGAGCTGGAAGGAAATATTCGCCCTGTCCAAAGTGAGTTCGCCGCAGTTGTGGATATTCTTAGAGACGAAAAAGTATCTTCTGACACCGTTGCTGCCGCTCAGAAAACACTTTGGTTGACTGAGCGCATAGCGAGAAACATTGACAAAATCCTTGCCGGTGAAGATGAAAGCCAACTCGCTGCTGATGAGTTTCGCAATGATGCAGCTAGCTTTGTTCGAATTGTTGATGCGCTTAAAAGCGGCAACAAGGTTATGGGAGTAGATAAGCTGGATGATAAAGATGCGATAGAGTCTATAAATACAGCGTCAAACCTGTTTTCCATTGTATCTACATCTATTGATCAAATTGCTTCTGCATCCTCAGAATTGCGAGATGCGGCTGCTGCTCGTCAGTCAATCGCTGACTCAAGCGCCCAGCTCTCTGACAAGGTAATGGCGCTGGCACCTGCGATTGATAAGCTGACAAACGCCAGGCTATTTGACCGCAGCACCTTAATGGCGCTGTTTGGTGCACCTGCGTTATTGGCTGTTGGCCTACTGGTTGTTATGTATAGAAGCCAGAGAAATAGAGTGCTGTATACAGAGTCAGGTGTCGCCGGAATTAATGGTGCTCTGGTTAAGATTGCCGAAGGTGACTTGACTGTGAGAGTACCAGAAGACAACAGCGTTACTCGAGACATCGCACGCGAAATTAATGCTTCAACAGAGCGTCAGCGTGAGTTGATTCGAAATATTCGTACACCATTCGAGGTGTCTGTTAAGGAAATCGACAAGATTGGTGAGACCGCACTTGGTCAGGTTGACAAGGGCAAGCAATTGACTCGTTCGGTAGTAGACTCAACCACTGCTGCTACCGAGATGGTAAGAACCAGTGAAGAAATTAAAAGCTCCACTGTTGAGGCTGCCAAAACAACTGAGAAAAACCGTAAACAGGTGGCTCGTGGTTACGAGCTGACCAAGGATATGTCCAAGGCATCAGCCGACGTACGTGAGTCTGTGCAAGAGACTTCCAAGTCCGCGAAACGTCAGGGGGAATTGATTCAATCAGTTACCACCGCTGCAGAATACATCCAGTCGTTGAATACCAAGATCTCGGTTGTTGCGATTAACACTCGAATTGAGGCAGAAAAAGCCGGCGAACACGGTCGTCCTTTCCTGGGAATTGCTGAGGCGATTGGTGACCTGCTTAGAGAGGCGGAGGAAGAGGGACGCAAGATTATTTCTGAGGTGCGAATGCTACAAAATATGTCAGCCGAAAACCTGGGAAGTATGGAAAACACTGTGGGAACTGTTGTAACCATTCTGGAATACATTGAACGCCTGGATAGCTCGCTCGAAGAAATAAACGACGGTTCCTCTGCGATCACTTCGATTATTACCTCGGTGGATGACGCCGCAGGCCAATCTGCAAATAGCGCCTTGCATATGAACAGCTCGATGGCTCGAATTAGCGAACGCAATCTGGACATTAGTGAATACAGTGAGTATACGCAGGTTGGCGTGAGCAATTTGCAGAAATCTATGCGCGATGTGGCTGAGAACTTGAGCCAGTTCCGTATTGAAGATGACGACGTTCCTGCCCACACCACTCCTGATGAATTCAATTCACTCGAGAGCCTGCAGGGAGCCACCAAGATTTACGGTGAAGAGGAAATGAGCGCTCTTGAATCAAAAGAAGAGAACAGACTGTCAGTATGAATAATCTAGCGTCAAATCGACACCAAGCAATTACTGGCGATCAGCTCGCTATGCTTATGAATCAACTGCGAATGCATGCGGGCATAAAAATCGAAAGCCCACAGTTCGTTATTGAAAGTAAGATTCGCGAAAGAATGCTGGAGCTTGGTACTGTCGATTTCTGCGAGTATATGGCGATTTTTGATCAGAGTATCAATGCGCGCGCAGAATGGCTGGCGCTGATTGATTTACTCACTGTTAAAGAAACTCGGTTTTTCAGACAGCCTGAGGCTTTTCAGGGGCTCGCTCGCTATGTTGAAGATCTAATGGCGAATACAAGCGCTCCACGAGAGTTTTCGTTTTGGAGCGCAGGGTGTTCAACGGGCCAGGAACTGTACTCTATTGCCATGATTGTTGAAAAAATTCTGACGAGTAAAAAACCCTGGTTTGAGTGGCATGGTATTGGGACTGATGTCAGTTTCCAAGCGGTGAACCAAGCACAAAACGGGCTTTATCCTGAATCCGCAATCGAGACCATTCCGGTGCAGTATCGTCATCCTTATGTCAAAAAAGTAAACGATGACGAGTGGGGTATTTCGGAAGATATAACAGCGAGAACACATTTTATTAACAGCAATTTGATGCATGTAAACACTGCACCATTTTCAGATCTTAATGTAATTTTTTGTCAAAACGTATTGATCTATTTTGAGCATGATATGCAGCACTGGATCATTGATCAGCTTGTGGATCGCCTTCAGGTTGGCGGTTTACTTGTACTGGGTGCAGGCGAAGATGTCCGCTGGACAAATTCGAAAATGCGTCGGGCGCAATGGCCTGGTGTTAGTGCTTATATAAAACTGGAGGTTTAACTAGTGACTACCAAAACTGATATTGTTTCGCTTAAGTGGGTTATCGGCTTGATGAACACACAAGCCGAAAATGCGGAATCCGCGCTGATTGAGTTCAGTAAGGATACCGCCCAGAAGAAGCCGCTTTTGCAGTGCATGTGGGCTGTCCACCAGATCACCTCTACCCTCAGAGCGCTTGGCATAAAAAAGGGTGAAATGCTTACCATTGAAATGGAACGCAGCCTTAACGCTTTGTATAAAGATACTATCAATGGTGAG
Source organism: Halioglobus sp. (assembly GCA_036961345.1). Taxonomy (GTDB): domain Bacteria; phylum Pseudomonadota; class Gammaproteobacteria; order Pseudomonadales; family Halieaceae; genus JBALVT01. The sequence continues at coordinate 20,538 of JBALVT010000039.1, read as the reverse complement.
CGTCGTAAGTTGACCATGGGTGGCTTGATGCAAGCGCTCAAGGTTCTGCCGGCCTACCTCACCCATGTGCAGAATGATCGCGTGGACTCTGGTAGAGGCCTGGAACAATACGTCAACGATCTTCGTCGATGGGTTGGAGAAAGACCGCGCCCACAGGCTTTTTTCTTCCACATGGATATTGACGATTCCACGGGCTTGAGCCTGGGAGTATCGCCCGCTTCAGATGAAGAAATAAAGAGCCGAGCTAACGTTATGCTGGCGCTGTATCTCGAAATGGCGAAATCGGCGCTGCGAAAGCGCAACGTTCGTGAAAGTATGAAAGTGGTAGCGCGAATTTCTCGAAAAATGCAGACTTTGTTCGCAGGTACGCCGCCGGAAAGGTTTTGGATGACCCAGGTTGGCTTGTGTGAGGGCATTGCCGGCGGCCTCATCGTTCCCGACGAGTGTATCGCCCAGGTATTCAAAACAGGTGCTTTTGTTATTAAGTATGCCAGGGAAAATGGCAGCGAGATCGACACGAGTATTGACTACAACAGCTACCTGCAGCAAATGCTTTATTACATAGCTTCGTGCAAGGCCAAACCGGTTCACATTGCAAATATTCGCGATGTCTTTGGTATAGCCGAACACACGCTTGAAGCCTCTCGGCGCGGCCTTGTACATGTGGACGCATTGGTTACTGCTCTGGATGGTACTTTGCGACAACTCAACAGCGTTGTTGACTATATGTCGTCTAACGATTTGATAGCGGCGGCCAAAGAGGGCGTAGAGCCAACTGATGGTATTGCTCTGGATGGCATCGAAGGGGCCCAACAGCGTCTGGGTGCTGCTGGACAACTTGCGCACGTCGATTCTCTGGAGTCTGTCTACGATAAATTGAAAAAACTTTATTCAGGTACGTACAGCGAAGACTCAACTCGAGCAGAAGAAGTGATCGGCGAAATTGTTCGCGGCATTGTCGATGTAAAGTTGGACGTGGAATACAAACTGGAACACGGAGTGTGTAGCTCCTTCTCAAGTCGAGAGTTTGAACTGCGGGAAAGTGTTGTTTCGGCGACTTTCACCCAGATGTCGATGGTTGAAAACAATCTGCACGAAATATTGCGTCGCAAGGCTCTGGCGGGTGCTTTGACAGAAAAACCTGCGAGCATGGAAGCCACTATGCAGCTTACATTTGCGCTGCACCGCTACCTTAATAAGTCGGACCAGGGTCATGTGGAGTTGCGCCAAGCTGTTCAAGCTGCAGATAACGGTGAAGCCGATGTAGATTTGTTGTACTCACAGGCCATGGAGTTTCTGAATGGCTTGAACGGTACTCCTGAGCGGCAAGCAATTCGAGGCTCTCTCGAACTACTTTCGGAAATAGTCGGTGCATTGGGTTTTGCAGGAATGGAGCGGGAAGCGAACCTAATCGAAAAGTGCCACGACTGGTTGTCTGCCGCTAGTAAAGCTGGAAGTGTTAGAGAAGACGAAGCTTTCCGATGTTTTGCCGATGTTTTTGCGCAGATCGAGCTCCATCTGCAGCGTTCTTTGATTGATCCTTTGGATGATACGTCGCATATGTTGGCTTTTGCGGAGCAGCGTGCTGAGGAACTCTCTGAATGGGCTGCCAAGCTTTCAACTGGCGCAGACGTGGTCGTTCCTGCAGAGCTTGAAAAATCCAACTATGTACAGGATGCCGATATCCCCCCGGAATTTCGCGAAGTATTTATCGAGGAATCAGAGGAAATTATTGTTGAGCTCTCACGTTTAGGAAGCGCCTGGACACTTGAGCCCGAGGTTAATGAGCACCTGAGAGATATGAGAAGACATTTTCATACCTTTAAAGGGAATGGTCGTGCAGTTGGCGCCAACGTGCTTGGAGAGCTGGGCTGGGCGGCACAGGACATGCTGGATCGCGTGCTCGACGGTGAATTGTCTCCTAACGATAAAGTACAGGCGGCAGTAGAGGAAGTTATTCGGGCATTGCCTGCGTTGGTGGCATCTTATAAGAATCCGGGAAATCTCGACCTCGGTGGAACCCGAGAACTTACCAACAAATGTTTCAGGATAGCCAGTTCCAGTGAAGATGATCTGGCGGAAGACTTGCCGCAGGCAGAGGGCGACGTCATAAAGCCCATGATGAGTGAGTCAGTCATCCCGCAGACGCTTGGCCACTAGGCTAAAGCTAGTCTGACCAAAAAGAGAAAATGGAGAAATATCGTGCAATCTGACAACGATTTCAATACTACACTCGCAGACCGAAATATGGGTGCCTCTGAGGAGCAGCAAGATAAAACTGTTCAGTGGCTGCTGGATCAGGATTACGTCGAACCTTCTGAAAAGCTCTTCACCCTTTCAGAGGAGGAGCATGTTTTGGGAGCGCTGTCTGATTACGAGGCAGAAGTGGCCAACAGGCCAATGTTTGGTGGCGAAGCCAGCTCGGACGATTTTTCGTGCTTTGTCGGCGAAGAGATCATAATGACAGAGTCTGGACAGGCTGCTGACATCTTTGCTGAGTCTGCCACTCTGGGGGGGGCGGCGCATGCGATGACAGTAGGTGCACAGGCAACAGGCTTTGACATGGCGATAGATCATTCAAGTTACCGTGCTGGCCAGGCTGACAAAATTGTAAAGGCTATGGATGAGGGTAGTGATATTCTCGGTTTGGCTGATGAAGATGATATCGGCGAACGCTTCCTCGTTATGCAAAAAACGAAGTCCAAGTCCAAGTCCGGAGCCGTTGCCAAAAGTGCAGCGACGTCGACGGTGGCGCCCGCCGCTGAGAAGATAGATGCTGAAGCGGATCGGACTTCTCATGAAGTCGAATCAGTTCACGCTGGACAGCTTGTTAATAACGAGCAGGAAACACCGGATGCAGAACAGCCCGTAGACTCAAGCAATGGTTTTCTTTGTGACGAAACACTGTCGTTTTCAGGTGTAGAGACCCAAGACCCTGTAGAGGAATCGGATCTCATAGAAAATTCGGATGTGTTAGATCTTGGCGATGAACTGGATTTTTCCAATCTCACAGATATAGATACGCCAGCCAAAGAGGAGACCGCGACTGCTGAGTTGGACGCCGGCTCAACAAGCGGATTTCTTACAGATGTTGCCAGCTTTGCGATGCTGGGAGAAATTGAGAGCTTTTCCGACACGCCCCAGGAATTCGAAGATCTCTCGGAGATTATTGATGCCCCTGCTTTGGGCGCTGACGCGGAAACAAGTGGCTTTCTTTGTGAGATAGAGCCCACAGGTGTCATACCGCAAGAAAATTCAGACGCGCCACAAGTTCTGGAAATGGCTGAGGTAGAAGATATCGCCGATGAAGCAGCACAGGTGCAACTTACAGATTCGAAGACGCAAGAAGATGGCTTTTTCTCTGACAGTGAAGCCGCTTCCGGCACAGTGGAGCAGGGTTTATCCACTACAGGTAACCTTGAAGATTTGGAGAGTAACGGCACTAGAGGGTTTGATGTTTTTGACTATGTTGCTGCCAACGAGCCACCGGTAGAAGATGAGGACTTTGATCAATATCTGTTGCAGGGCAAGGATTTTGAGGACAGAGATGACAGTGTTGACACCCTGGTCGTCGATAAAACTGAGGGTGTTCCATCTGTAGACCCTCAGGTTGAAGAAGCGATTGATTATCACGAAGACTTTAAAATTGCGGATAGTTCCGACAGTGATTCGGTGAGTGCCATTGCCAGCGTTATAGCCGAGGTTATGGAAGAGATTTCAGCTGCTGTTGCCCAGCGCCTGGGTGAGCTTTCAGTTGCGCCCGATAGCGTCCAGGTTGAAGTGATGTTGGGCAACGATGAAGATTCTGTAGCGCAATGCGAACTGGAAAATTTTGTGCCAGTGACTGCGCTTTCTACTAACAAGCCCCGCGCCCTATCGCGCCTGGGTCAGCCTGAAATAGACAGCATTTATATCCGCCTATCAAATATTTATGACGCAGGTGATTGGAACGACCTTTTTGATGCATCGTTTAAAACGCCGAATCAACTGAATAAGGAGGAGCATGGCACTGGCCATCTGTTGCTTGAGGAAGAGAGTTTTGACGGTTTTGACGTGAATGAGCCGCTTGATACCTGCTTCGGTTCTCTGTTGAGCCCGGATAGTGAATCAATAGAGGATTCACTGGATTCCTTTGGTGTTGACACCGAAGTGCCTGGTGAGGAGCCCGTTGCAGATTTTGAAAATACACGGCTTACCAGTTTAGCCTTTGAAGAAGACATTTTTTCAGCGGACATCTCGGATGAGCTTTTGGCGGATCATGATCAAAGTAGCGCGCACAGCTCTGTTGAAACTGGCCAGCCGGAGGAGAGCATAGGTAGTTTCAGCCTCGAAGAGGAGTCGGCACCCTCTAGCATCTTTGATAGCGAAGTTTTTGCCGATGAAACTACGCTCGCTTTTTCTGACGAAATAAGCACGAGCAGCAATCAGGGTGATGAAAATACAGATTGCCTTGAAGTTCCAGCTGATGTCTCCCCGGAATTAGAAAAGGAAGAACTTACTGTTTCTGCACAGGATACAGCGGAAGAGAGTCATGTTTTTGAAGACGATATTTTTTCTCTGGATCTAGCTGACGAGTTTTCTTCCGATGGAAATACGTCTTCTTTTGATGTTGAAGCACTTATTCACAGCTTGGCTGATGTGGAAACTGACATAGGTGAAATTTGTGGCGTCGCCGTTGATCAGTTTGCTGCTGATGAATCAGCGACTGGAATGGCTGCATCCCTGGATACCCAGGTAGGGGTAGCTTCAGATCGCTCCGGTGTTGATTTATCCTGGTGTGTACCCGCAGATATTAACTTCAGCAAAAATACGCATGCGGCGACTGAAATCTTTTCGGATTTTCTGGATGCGTTTATCGAAGAGGGAGCATCGGAGCTTGAAAAACTTGAAGACGCGATTGGTGAATGGGAAAAAGACATTTCTTCGGAGACTGCCTACGCCCCTATTCCTCGCATACTTCATACCTTAAAGGGAATAGCTAAAGGTGTTGGTCTACAGTGTTACGGCACTCTTATCCACAATTTTGAAACTTTGCTTGAGAGTTTGGCCCGGCCGGAAACCGGTATGGAAGCGGCATATTTCCGCATAATTAATGGCTGGCTTGATTTTTCTGTAAGAGCCTTTGAACAGATAGAGCGCGGCCGTTGTGATATCGACAACGAACTTCCATCCCAGGGCACGGCGCCGGTGGTCCCCACAACGGAGGATGTGCTTTCTATCGAGCAAGTTGAAGTTACCAGGCAGGAGTTACCTCAGGAAGCCGAAAGCCAGGAGCCTGTTCAGGCACCATTGGATCAAGCTCGTGTTGCGCAAACGCAGGCGGCACAAACTGCACTGGACACTAAAAAGAAAGAGACGCAGCTGGCCGATGAAGGGGCCAAGGTTTTGGGTGCGCAGCAAACTATTCGCATGACTCCGGAAGCGTTGGATCGATTGCTGAGTCTGACGAATGAAGCTCAGCAACTCGGTGTTCGGTCTTCCCAGAGCACTGTTAGAAGCAAGCGAGCGGCGACCGAATTACTGGGCAGATTGTCCTCGGTCCGTGCTCACGTATCAAAAATTGCCGAAAGAACATTACTGAATGTTACTGCCAAGGGCGGTGCGGCGAGTAGTGAAATGGATGCGCTTGAAATGGACCAGTATTCAGAGCTGCAAGAAGCGGCCAATTTCCTGCGCGAAGGTGTTGAAGACCTGGATGATCTTATCCATCTGTCCAGTCGTCAAAATACAGTGGCCGAGGCACTTCTAAAGCAGCAGGCTTCCATTATTTCCTCACTCGGTTCCGGCATTCAGGCCGCGCGAGTTGTGCCGGTATCGCGGCTGATGCCGGGACTTCGGCGTATTGTTAGAACTGTAAGTGCAGATCTGGGTAAATCAGTTTCGTTCCGTGTACTGAACGAGGTGGGCACACTCGACAGAGATAACCATGCTCGCTGCCAAATTATTCTTGAGCATATGACACGAAATGCACTGGACCACGGTATTGAAATGCCGGAGATTCGCGCTGCCGCAGGCAAAGATACCACTGGAAGTATAACCATTGAGGCGAGCAAACAAGGTTCGGATTATATCGTTACCTTAAGTGATGACGGTAAGGGAATTGATCCAGAATTTATGCGCGATATGGCCTATGAAAAAGGCCTCGATATTGACGTCGATATGCTGAGTGATGAAGAGGCTATCAGATTGATTTTTCACAAGGGATTTTCAACTGCAAATGAAGTGAGTGAAATCTCCGGTCGCGGTGTGGGAATGGACATTGTGCTCAGCGAGCTGCAGCATATCGGTGGCGATATAGAAATTGAGTCAACAGTAGGTGTGGGGACAACGTTCAAGGTTCGCATCCCTTCAAACGTTACAGTCAACGGGGCATTGTTGGTAGCTGCTGGTGAAGTATCCTACGCTATTCCACTGGATGGATTGATAGCCGTAGAGCATGTACCGGTCGACGTTTTTTATGATGCCATTCAAAAACACACAAAACTTTCTCTGTTTGGTATGGAGTGCGACCCGGCCTACCTCGCAGCAATCTGTCATGGCGACGCTCTGCCAGACCGCAACGCCTGGACAGGCACTGTTCCGGTTATTATCGCCGGTACCGAAAAACGCTATATGGCCATCGCTATTGATGATGTAACACAGGCCCTTGAATTGGTTATTCGCTCTCTGGGTGCTCAGTTTTCGATGATTCCGGGCCTTGCGGGTGGCGCAACTACTGCAGATGGAAAGTCGATCGTAGCGCTGGATCTCAACTTGTTGGTTCAAAGCGCGGTTGCTGATGAATTGTCGCCAGTATCACTGCGAACGGAGCAAGAGGAGCGGATGCTTGTCCTGGTCGTAGATGACTCGCGTACCCAGCGAATGGTGGCGACCAGTCAGTTCGATAATCTGGGCGTGGAAACTGTTACAGCTGAAAATGGCCTGGTAGCGATTGATTTACTTAACACAACACATAGGCTTCCCGATGTCATTTTGTTGGATATTGAAATGCCTGTGAAAGACGGTATTCAAACGCTGCGGGAAATTCGGAAGTCTCCGCGCTACAGTGATTTGCCTGTCATTATGGTGACTTCACGTACCGGCGCGAAGCACCGGGCACTTGCGGAGGAAGCGGGTTGTAACGGCTATATGGGTAAGCCATTCAACTTTCCCAAATTGGTGGAGCAAATCTCCGACCTTACCAATCACAAGTTTCAACTATCTTAAGGATTCATAATGTCTGAAATCGCTTCTCGTTGGTGTGTATTTCTTCCTTGTTCCAGGGATGAAATTTGGGCAATTCCCCAGAACTGCCTCGCGGAAATTGTCACCGTACAGGATGCGGGAGTTAATCCGGCTAGCCATATTTCATGGCGTGGACAGGAGGTTCCTGTATTGGACTTGGGCGAGGACGGAGAAACACCCTGGCGCAACCCCATGGGTGAAACGGGGTTGATCGCTGTGATTCTCGGCCTAAAGGGCCAGGCCAATGATTACTGGGCTGTAGCTTTGCGCGGAGAGGGGCTTGCCGTGAAAAATATAGCCAACGAAAAAATACAGGATGTTCCTGAAAAAATCATGGCCCGATCGACTTCGGCTTTTGAGATGGACAATGTTGTTTATCAGGTCCCCGACCTTCCCGACCTTCAGAAACAGGTGGGAGAGTTTCGTTTGTCTGCCTGATGGGTGTGAAAGCGCCTAAATTTGCCACTTCGGCCACAATTAATATATATGGAGATAGAGTTGGATCAATTACAGATAGATAATATTGTTCAAAAAATTGACAGTTCTTTCGGGGAGGAACTGCCATTTTCTGACCGTACTCTGACCGAGACCGATGTCCAGATCCTGCAGCAGGTGTTTGGCGATGGTGGCTATCAGGATTATCTGGATGATCAGGCAAATCGCCAGATTATCCGCGTTTTCCTGACCAATGCTGTCATTCTCGGCTTTTTGCCAGAGCAGCGGATTAATGCCTATTCTCAGCAGGTTGAAAGCCGGGAAGGCCGCGCGGCCCTTTCACTACATATCTTGATGACCTCTGTTGAAGATGCGGATACGCTGCCGCTAGAGCCCGAGCCTGAATCACTTAAAAACCTCCGTCCGGAACCTGGATCACCCCCTCACCTGCGTGTTATTCGCAACTAGTTGGCTGGTGATGACTAAAATTTTGGCACAATAATCGCCAAAATGTTGCCACAAAAGGCCCTCTCTAAAAAAATATGACCTAAAAATTGCCTTATTTTTGTATTATATAAAAATATGGCAATTTCGCTATTGTTTCGACTAGTTCCCTGACCTATAAAGAACATTCACGCCGCAAGAGCCGTGACGACGTGGCCTGAGGAGTCTGAGCTGTATCTCTTCTCAAGCCGGGGAAAATTAAAAAGAAATAATAGGTAGGGATAAACTATGTTAACAATTACACCCACTGCGGGCCTGGAATGTAACGCACAAGATGAGCTGGAAGTCTTCGCTGTAATCGAAGGAAAGAAGGTATTTTTGCCCTCTGAGGCAAACTATGTAATGCAGGATCGACGAGGGCTGTGGTTTTATAGCACTCGTAAGCCTCGCCCCAAAGAGGGTGACTGGACGCCAAATAAGACCAGTATAGCGTGTCGTTTGGAACGTGGCTTTGTACGGGCCCTTAAGACTGATACCAATGTGCCGTGGTTAGAGACTTGCCAGCGTACGGTTCGAATTATTAATAAAGATGGCGGTCGTTGCGCAGCGGACAAGGTTTAGAACGACCTGCCGGGAATTACTGAGTTTGCTTGGCGTTACTGCTGTTCAATGGTCGAGTTGCCAGGTTGACTGGCTAGCTCGCACCACTTGGCTATTGCCGTAGCCTCATCCAAAATGAGGTCGACAAATTCAGACTCCAGTTTGGAGTACGCGTCCTGCCAAATATCTATTTGAGCGACAATAGCTACTCGCTGCCGCATGCTCATTGTCCTGGGCAGGTTCAGGGGATCCAGGGTCTCGCTTTTAAAGCCGGCACTCATAACGGCCGATATCACTTCATTGTCTTTTTTATCTTTTAGTTCGCCCTCAAATCGGCGCAGTGGCATCAAGAGCTTTTTACGGCTGGGAAAATCCGGGTCTGTGATGGCATTGTGTATCCAGATTGGCAACTGGCCCGCTAATTCCTTCCGTGTTTGGCTTGGATCTGAGCCCTGCAGGCAATCAGCCGCATTGCTGGGAACGATTCTGCGTAGAGTCAGTTCGTTACGACTGGTAACTCCATACTCACTGAACGCCTCTATTCGGGCGCCTACCAGGGCTATATGTGACAGCTGAAATTCAGACATGGTGTGGGTCCGGCAATGATCATTTTATTAGTTTCGTCTTAACGGTCTGCAGAGGAACTCTCGAGCCGCGCCTCTGACACAGTACTATTCTATTGAAGAATGAAGTTGACCGGTACCGGAATTACAAGATTACTGCCAAGGCTGTATTCAGCAACAGCAACTGGGTCAATTTCCCCCAGTGAGGAACGCTCCAGGGCATTTTGCGCGGCTTCTACGGCTGCAACGTCGAGAATACTGTAACCTGAAGACTCCGCAATTACGACCTCAACCAGGCTGCCATCTTCCGATACGGTGATATCTAGCTCTAGAGCACCCTGAATATCGCGCCGAACGGCACGCCTGGGGTATTTGATTTGAGAATAAACCAATTTAATAAGTGCCGAATTGAAACTCGCTAACCGGTGGGAATATTCAGTCAAGTCAAGTGAGAGAATATCGAAGGACTCTTCCTGGCCTTGCTCGGCACTTCCAGCCGCACGTACGCCGGCGATCACTTCGGGAGTAAGTTCACTCTCCGGGGCCAGGTGTATTGACTCATCGATGGTTGGCGCGGCTGATACCTGGACTATTGTGTTGGTGGAACCATCTGGGTCTGTTTGAAATCCGTCGATGTCGAACGCCAGCAGCTCTTCCCCTGATTGCTCTGTGCCAGATATCTCGGCGCTATTTCCAGGCCCAGCATCGCTCGCACTGCCACCAGCTGCTGTGACTTCTGGCGCTTCGATGATGGTTGTATCTGCGCTAGCTACCACGGCAGGTACGACCACTACGGAGGCTTTCACCGGACGAGTGACAGGCACTATTTCGACAAGTAAATTATGATCATTACTGCTGCTTAACGGGTGTGACCACTCACTCACCAGGCTGATGCGTTCGTCGGTGGGCGTGTGTGCTGAGTAAGCAGATAGCAGTGAGCTGTCAATATCCGTGTTCGTAATCTCGCTTCGAAATGCGGTCGAGGGACTGTTCTGCCCGGTCCAGCCGGTCAATAAGTAGTCGAAGACTCCGTTGTCTGTGCGGTCAATCAAAGTTGCGCCGTTGAGAGAGGCGCTTAGCTTGCCGCTCTCATCCAGCTCCAGTACAAAAGAGTCCCCCGCGTACAGGCTACCTTGAATGGTAGATAGCAGCGCGTCGGCAAAATCGATGGTGTCGGCGCTCGGTGACATCGCGTTTGCTACTTCGCTTTGTAGCAACATATTGCCGAGCAGGCTTCTAATGCTGGTGCGGCGCGCCACCACGCGATACTCCATAGCCTTAGGCGCCGGGGCAAGAATCAGGTTATCTGGGTTGGGTATATCTACTCCCAGGTGGAGAGCGCCCAAATAAATGTTGCGCCCGGTATCCCGGTGCATGGCAAGCCCCAGCATGCGGAGCTCCGAAGTCGCCGCGATAGCAGTACTTGTAAATACCGGAGCGCCAGTAACAATGCTCCAGATAACTAAGCTACGTAATAATGTATTTTTCATAGTGGCCGTGTATGTCCCACAAACTGTTGAATACACAGCTTTGCAAATAGCAAGCGCGCCAGGCAACAAAAAACCCTGGAAAAGTAGAGATAGCGGTGTTTGGAATAGAGCTTGAGGTGCTATTTTGTGTTTTGGAGGATAAAAATGAGCAAAATAGAGTTATTAGAGAGGGTTATTTTACTGGTGAGCTGGCTTCCCGGGTGTCTCGGCATTTCCCAATAGTGCCAGGGCTGGCGGGTGCATCGCTTGTCAAATAGCTGCGGCGAGTATCGCATCGCAAGCGGTTGATAAATCAGCATAAACTGGAATATCCAGTGGGCGTTCAACACCGGGCTTATCGGAGTGCAGCGTGCGTAGTGTTTTCATGCCTTTACCGGTTTTTACCACAACAGGGCGACAGCCATAGGCTTGCGCAGCCTGCAGATCCTTTAAACTATCCCCCACAAAAAACGCATTTTTTGCAGATTGTTCTAGTTCTCGCTCCATTTGTTGAAGCATGCCGACGGCAGGTTTCCTGCAGCTACAGCCGGCATCCGGGAGGTGCGGGCAATAATAAATACCGGCGATCCGGCCACCCTCTTGCGATACCAATTGGTGTAGGCGGTCATGGATGGTCTGCATGTGCTCCAGGTTGAAATATCCTCGCCCAAGCCCCGATTGATTGGTGGCGATTGCTACGTCGTAGCCGGCGCGTGAAAACTTTGCGATAGCGGCGATGCTGCCGGGAATTGGCTCCCAGTCTTCAAGACTGCGGATGTAATTATCAGAATCGGCATTTATAACGCCGTCCCTATCAAGTATCAGAAGCCCCATGGCATTTACAGTCTATTTGCTGGCTACAAGGAGGGAAATGTCGGCGACCTGTTCAAACAGGTCGCGCAATGACTGGAGTAGATTTAGCCGGTTTTGTCGTAGCTTGGGATCTTCAGCATTGACCATTACTCCGTCAAAAAAGTCATCAACTGGCCCCCTGATGGCCGCCAGACAGGCTAAGGCTTCTGTGTAGGCGCCGCGCTCATACTGGACTGCGCTTGCTACGCTGACTGCCCTAAGACTGTCTGCTAATACTAATTCTTGTGGCTCTACCAGTAAGTCGGCGCTAACTTCGCCAAATTTGTAGCCCGCCTCGAGCTTGGCGAGAATATTAGAGACACGTTTGTTGGCGGCGGCAAGAGCCTCAGCTTCGGGCAGTTGCGTAAACGCATTAACGGCATGCACTCTGCGCTGGATATCCAGGGGTTTTGACAGGCCTTTGGCGGCAACGGACTTAAAGACCTGCACCGGAATATTTTCATCTTCATACCAGGCGCGAAATCGCTCGATCATATAATCGAGCACTTGCTCTGTGCATTTTGGGCCTAGTAACCCCTCGGGGTATTGTTCCTGGGCTAAGGCCAGACACTCCCGTAAATCCAGGTCGAGTTCCTTGCCAACGATTATGCGTAAAACAGCCAGCGATGCGCGCCTTAATGCGAACGGGTCTTTCGACCCGGTTGGCGCCTGTCCTATACCGAATATTCCACAAAGCGTGTCCAGTCGGTCGGCCAGGGCCAAAACACAGGCGGTGTCGCCTTCAGGCAATTTGTCACCGGAAAAACGTGGCCAGTATTGTTGCTCAAGCGCTTTGGCAACATCTTCAGTTTCGCCATCGTGCAGAGCATAGTAGTAGCCGGCTATACCCTGCATGTCAGAGAATTCCTGCACCATGTCGCTCAGCAGATCGGCCTTGCACAAAAGCCCTGCCCTTTTCGCAGGTTCCGCCGGGGCGCCGATTTTGTTCGCCAGCTCCCCCGCCAAACTCGAAACACGCAGACTTTTGTCGTGCAAACTCCCCAGTTTTTGTTGAAAAACGATAGTGCTCAGCTTGTCCGCTCTTGCCTCGAGAGTGGTTTTTTTGTCAGTTTCAAAAAAGAAGGCAGCATCGCTCAGGCGCGGCCGAATCACTCGTTCATTGCCTTGTATAACCTGATTCGGGTCGGTGCTTTCTATATTGCTTACCGTGATGAAATAGGGCAAAAGAGAGCCGCTCTCATCCTCGACATGGAAATATTTCTGATGCTCTTTCATAGACAGAATCAATGCCTCAGACGGAACCTCTAAAAAGCGCTCCTCAAAGGAACCTGCTAGCGCTACAGGCCATTCTACCAAGCCAGTCACTTCATCGAGAAGCGCTTGATCTATCACCGCGCGGGCGTTTAGCGAAGATGCAGTGCGCTCTACCAACTCGCGAATTTTTGCCTGCCTCTCCTCAAAGGAGGCAATGACATATGCTCCGGCCAGCGTCGACTCATAATCTTCAGGTCGGTTCAGAGCAATGGGGCCGGAGCTGTGAAACCGGTGGCCTCTGGTCGTTGATCCTGTGGGCTGCCCCAGTACCTGGCCGAAATCATTTTTCTCTCCCAGCATGGCCACGACCCATTGAACCGGTCTTACAAACTCAGTGCGGTTTGCGCCCCAGCGCATACGTTTTGGAATGGGTAGATCGGCAATGCTCTCATTAATAACATCGACCAATACCTCGCTGGTCATTGCTCCGGCAACGCTGCTACTCAGCCCAAGTCGCTGCCCTTTCGGGGTTTCGATTGTTTGTAATTGTTCCGGCTCAACACCCTGTTTTCGGGCGAATCCGGCGGCTGCAGGCGTCCAGTTACCGTCGGCGTCTTTAGCGCGATCAAGCGGCGGTCCCAGAGCGTCAATTTTTTTGTCTGGGGCCTGCAGCTGAACCTCAGCAATCAAAACAGCCAATCTTCTTGGCGAAGCGAACCACTGTACAGCGCCGAAAGTCAGTTCCCTTTGGGTGAGCCCCTGAACAATACCGTCACGAAAGGCCAGCCCCAGAGATTTCAGGGCTTTAGGTGGTAGTTCCTCTGTGCCAAGTTCCACAAGGAGAGTTTCGGTGCGCATGATCTAGCTTGCCTCCGCTTGAATTCGATCAAGCATTTCTTGTTTCAGGGCGTCAGTTGCCAGGGGAAACCCGAGGGCAGCGCGGGCATTGAAATAGGCTTGCGCAACTTCCCTTGAAAGCGCTCTTACGCGCAGAATGAAGCGCTGTCGTTCGGTTACGGATATCGCGTGTCTTGCATCTAACAGGTTGAAAGCATGTGAGGCCTTCATCACCATTTCATACGCTGGTAGTGGTAGATTTTGCTCAATCAGGCGGCTGGCTTCGCTTTCGCAATGATCAAATTGCGTAAAGAGGTACTGCGTATCGGCTTCCTCAAAGTTGTAGCGCGACATTTCAACTTCGTTCTGATGGAAAACATCACCGTAGGTGACATCGCCTGCCGGGCCCCTTGCCCAGATAAGGTCGTAGATGCTGTCGACCCCCTGGAGATACATGGCAATGCGTTCCAGGCCGTAGGTAATTTCTCCGGTTACGGGATAACACTCCAGGCCACCGACCTGCTGGAAATAGGTAAACTGGGTGACTTCCATACCGTTTAGCCAGACTTCCCAGCCCAGGCCCCAGGCGCCGAGTGTGGGAGATTCCCAGTTGTCTTCAACAAAACGAACGTCATGTACGTTGGTATCAACGCCAAGTGCAACCAGCGATTCCAGGTAAGCCTGTTGAATATCCAGAGGAGAGGGCTTCATTACTACTTGAAACTGATAGTAGTGCTGCAATCGATTCGGGTTTTCCCCGTAACGGCCATCGGCAGGCCTACGACATGGCTGCACGTAGGCGGCGTTCCATGTTTCGGGCCCCACTGCCCGAAGGAATGTGGCAGGGTGGAAGGTGCCGGCGCCCACTTCCATATCCAGCGGTTGTAGCAAAACGCAGCCACGGTCCGCCCAAAACTGCTGGAGCCTCAGTATAAGCTCTTGAAAAGTAAGGCTATCTTGATTTGCTTTTGACACAACTCTACCCATTTCTTGATCGCAAAAAGCTGGCTATTATACAGGCTCTTTTGTCGGCATAATACGCGCTTTCGTCCCAGAGCTTCTGGAAAGTGGAAAACGGACAAATTCCCTTATGAACACTGTGCAGTTTTATCTCGTTAGGAGCCTGCTTGGATTGAGCGCCCTGCTCCCGTTGTCGGTTGCCAGGAGTCTTGGCCGGATATTGGCGAGACTCTATTGGCCTATTGGTACGCGCAGTAAAAAGGTTACTCAGTGCAATATTGAGGCAGTATTTCCTGATCTAACACCTGAACAACAGCTCCAGCTCTCTAGAGAAAGTGTGATGGCGACAGCCGAGTTATTAACCGAAATGGGCCATATCTGGTTAAAACCCTGGAGCTATGTCTCTTCGTTGATACTGGAGGTCACGGGAGAGGAGCTGGTATTGGATGCGCAAGCGGCGGGACGCGGAGTGATATTGTTAGCTCCACACATCGGAAACTGGGAAGTGGTGGGCCTTCATCTGGGTACTTTGGGCAGTACGGTCTCACTTTATCAACCGCCAAAAATAACGCGCCTCGGCCCAATAATAGAGAAGGCAAGGCAGGCCAGCGGTGCCACATTGGTGCCGACCGACAGTCGTGGATTGGCAAAATTATTGCGCAGTGTTAAGGGCGGCGGCATATCGGGAATTTTGCCCGACCAGGCACCTGAAGACGTGAACTCTGGACAGAACATCCCTTTCATGGGAATTCCGTGTTTTACCGGCACCCTGGCCAGTAATATGATTCGTCGAACTGGCGCCCTGGCAGTATTCGGTTTTGCCAAGCGGGTACCCGGTGGTTTTTCGATACAATACGAATTGGCTGAGGATGGAATCTACGCTGAAGATACTGCGGTTTCTTTGGCCGCGCTAAATCGTGGGGTGGAACGCTGCGTTAGATCCTGTGTCGAACAGTACCAGTGGGAATACAAACGATTCCGTGTGAGACCACGGGATGGTCGGGGTATGTATGACCAGTTGTAGCTTTTTGCTCCTCTACCTGAACGACTCAAAAGGAATGTCATGTTTTATGGAAAGATAATCGCCGGTATTATCGGCTTGCTGGTTGGCGGCGTAATTGGCCTTGTAATAGGTGTATTTGTTGGCCACAGCTTTGACAAGGGATTAGCGCGTACCTTCGGTTTTGGCTCGCCAGAAAATATTGCCAGGATCAAAAACAGTTTTTTTGAAACGACATTTTTGCTACTGGGGCATCTCGCTAAATCAGATGGGCGCATCTCTCAGCAGGAGGTAGATCATGCTGAGTTAATCATTACCCAGATGGGGTTAGATACGGGGCAACGCAAACGCGCCATAGACTTGTTTAAGCAAGGCTCCGCGCCTGAATTTCTGCTCGAACCGGCTGTAACGGCTTTCAGTCAGACCTGCGGCGCGCAAAAACAGCTACAACAAACTCTGCTCCTGTTCTTAATTTCGATGGCGCTTGCGGACGACCACACTATCGGTGACAGTGAGTTGGCAGCGCTTGAACGCAGCGCCACGGTCATGGGTTTTAGTCCGGCGCAATTACGCGCATTGCTCAACATGGCCCAGGCCCAGGAACATTTTCATCAAGGATCTGGCGCCCACGGCTCGACGGGTACTACACTCAAAGACGCCTATATGGCGTTGGGCGTGAGTGAGGACGTCACTGATAAAGAACTGAAAAAAGCCTATCGGAGGCTCATGAGTCAGAACCACCCGGACAAATTAATAGCTCAGGGTGTGCCGGAAGATATGCTAAAAATTGCGACAGAGAAATCTCAGGAAATTGTGTCGGCCTATGACATGATAAAGAAACACCGGGATGGAGCTCGGTAAAATCTGATCGTTTTATCGCTGTTGGTGTTAAATTCGCCAGAACATTGGGGTGAATAAAACCAGTAAGGTAAATACTTCGAGACGGCCCAATAACATGGCGAAACACAATATGGCTTTGGCCGGCTCATTAATACTGCTGTAGTTACTCGCCACCTCACCAAGGCCTGGACCAAGGTTATTTAAGGAGGCGACTACCGCTGAAAAAGCGGTGGTAAAGTCCAGGCCCGTTGCCATCAAGGCCAGCAGAATTGTCACAAATGCCATCATATAGACGGCGAAAAAACTCCAAACGGCGCTCACGACGGCAGCATCCACTCGGCGCTTGCCAACTTTCAGGGGTATGACCGCTTGCGGGTGTACCAACTGTTTGAGTTCTCGAATGCCCTGCTTGTAGATAAGCATCAGGCGCATGGCTTTCATGCCGCCCCCGGTTGACCCGACACAGCCACCCATAAAAGAAAACATTAACAACATTATGGGTAAAAAGGTCGGCCAGGAGGCAAAATCTTTTGTCGCAAACCCTGTTGTGGTGGCGATTGAAATTGCTTGAAACAACCCGTGGGCCAGGCTCTCCTGACCGTTGAATGTACCGGTTAGAAATAGATAACCGCAGGTAATAATGATTCCCAGAGACAAAATGCTGAAAAAGAATTTTGTCTCGGAATCTTTTTGATATACGCTCAATGACCGGCGTCGCCAGGCGACAAAGTGTAAGCCAAAATTGATTGCAGATATCACCATGAAAACGCTACAGATCATCAGGACCATATCACTTTCGAAGTAGCCCATACTGGCGTCGTGGGTAGAAAATCCGCCTATAGCAACCGTTGAAAATGAATGAGCTATTGCGTCAAATCCACTCATACCAGCTGCATAGTAGGCCAGGGCGCAGGCCAGTGTCAGGGCCAGATAGACGCTGAACAGTGCCTTTGCGGTTTCGGTAATACGCGGAGTGAGTTTACTGTCCTTTGAAGGGCCTGGTGTCTCCGCCCGGTACAGTTGCATGCCGCCAATACCCAACATTGGCAATACTGCCACGGCGACAACCACAATCCCAATGCCGCCCATCCACTGTAGAATTTGTCGGTAAATAAGAATAGATTGAGGGAGCGAGTCGATTCCCACGATGACAGTCGCCCCCGTGGTGGTCAGTCCGGAAATGGATTCAAAGATGGCCTCGGTGGGTGTGAGATCCATCGAGTCTGTCAGGGCAAAGGGCAAGGATCCAAAAATACCCAGGACCGTCCAGAACAGCGATGTAATCAGAAAACCATCTCGTATGCGCAATTCGTGTCGGGAATTGCGCACTGGCGCCCAAATCAACAAGCCGGAAAAAAAGGTAATTGCCAGGGCCGAAAGAAAACCCGTTATCGTGTTGTCGTTGGCCAGCAGGGCCATCACCAGGGGTGCAATCATGGCGCCGCTGAAAAGCATCAGCAGCAACCCGAGAACACGCATGGAAATGGACAAGTGCATGGCGAATACCTAGGAGAAAAAACCGAAGCCAACCGCAAACAATTTCTCTACTTGAGAGATCTTGCGGCTGTCTACAAGGAACAAAATGACATGATCGTCTGTTTCGACTGCGATGTGGCTATGAGCGATTAATACCTCTTCCCCGCGTACGATTGCACCTATTGTGACGCCATCTGGCAGAGAAATTTCATCCAGGCGCCTGCCGACAACTTTCGAGGAGTAGGTGTCGCCATGAGCGATCACTTCAATGGCCTCAGCTGCACCGCGGCGCAGGGAATGTACGTTGCTGATATCTCCACGGCGTACGTGAGCGAGCAAACTTCCTATGGTGATTTGCTGCGGGGAAATGGCGATGTCTATATCACCGCCTACCAGATCGGTGTATGCGGGATTGGCTATCAGGGTAATAACTTTTTTTGCCCCCATTTTCTTGGCGAGCATCGACATCATAATATTTGATTCGTCGTTATTGGTCAGTGCGCAAAAAACATCTGTCGATTCGATGTTCTCGGAAGCCAATAATAGTGGCTCGGATGCGCTGCCGTGTAGAACAATACTGTGTTTGAGACGCTCGGATAAAACCCGGCAGCGACCGTAAGATTTCTCGATGACCTTGACCTGGTATCGGTCTTCAATTGACTGGGCCAAAGTCGCGCCAATGTTGCCGCCACCGGCAATCATGACTCTCTTGTAAGGTTTGTCTACCTTGCGAAGTTCGGACATAACCGCGCGGATGTTTTCTTTGGCCGCGATGAAAAACACTTCATCGTCAGCTTCGACCACGGTATTGCCCTCAGGTATGATGGGACGGTCGTGACGAAAAATGGCAGCGACACGGGTGTCGACTTTCGGCATATGCTTGCGTATATCCTGCAGTTCGTGGCCGACAATTGGACCGCCATAATAGGCTTTAACCGCGACCAGCTGCACTCTGCCATCGGCAAAATCCAGTACCTGTAGCGCACCGGGGTTGGCGATAAGCTGACGAATATTCTTTGTCACCAGCTGTTCTGGCCCGATGATGACATCCACGGGGATATGGTCCGGGGTGAACAATTCTTTCTGGTAGGCCAGATAACTGGGCGATCGAACCCGAGAAATTTTAGTGGGCGTATTGAACAGCGTATGGGCCACCTGGCAGGCCATCATGTTGATTTCGTCGCTGTTTGTTACCGCTATGAGCATCTCAGCATCTTCAGCGCCGGCTTTGTAAAGCGTGCTGGGGTGAGAGGCCTCGCCGATCACAATGCCGATATCCAGCTTGTCCTGAAGCGAACGGAGGCGATCGCCGTCGGTGTCTACGATTGTGATATCGTTCTGTTCGTCTGCCAGGTTTTCTGCCAGCGCGCCGCCAACCTGACCTGCGCCAAGAATGATAATCTTCATGGGCCGTGCAACTGTGGTGAATACTCAAGCACAATAAAGAAATACCCCTGCGATTGTAAGTACCGACTACGCGAAATTTTGCACATTGTGATGGCCGTCGCGGTGATGGCCGTCGCGGGTATCAAGCCTGTTTTTGCAATATGGCGTAGAACAAGCCATCAGACCCTTCTGTTGAAGGCAAGAGTTGGCGGCCAAAGGGAGTTGACTCTCCCCAGTCCCCAGGGGGTGGCAAATAGTTTGCCTGCGGCTGCTGAGCGAGAAATTTCTCAATGACACCGCTGTTTTCCTCCTTGAAAATGGAGCAGGTGGCATAGAGTAATTTTCCGCCCGGTTTCAGGAGTGGCCATAAACCCGTTAGTATCGCCAACTGTTGACCTGCCAGTTGGCCTATATCCTCCGGACGTCTGAGAACTTTAACGTCCGGGTGCCTGCGGATGACGCCACTGGCGGAGCATGGAGCATCTACCAAAATGCGATCGAAGCTGTTGGCAGGTAGGGCATCGTCGGGATTAGAGGCGTCCAGAGTCATTAGCTGGGCTTCAAGTTCGAGTCTGGTTAAATTTTCGGCAACCCTCTCCAGGCGCAGTGGATCTACATCCGCTGCGATTAGCGTTTCCAAAGCGGGCTGCAATTCCAGAGTATGGCAGGCTTTACCACCCGGGGCGGCGCAGGCATCCAGAATTCTCTCGCCCGGTTCCGGGGCCAATAAAATAGCCGCCAGCTGGGCTGCCTCATCCTGTACGCTAACCTCTCCCTCGTTGAAGCCAGGGAGCTGTTCGACGTCCAGGGGTTCGTTGAGTCGAACACCGTGAGGACTGATAGCACTTGCCGTCGCGGAAATACCCGCTGTGGTCAATTTATCGAGATAACGCTCGCGATCCGTTTTTCGTATATTAACCCGCAGTGACATGGGCGGCGGGCCATTGTTGGCTTGCAAAATAGAGACAGCCGCTGCCGGCCATTGTTTGTGTATTTTGCCAAACATCCAACGGGGATGCGCGGCCTGTGCGGCATCGTCTATATTAGCCAGAAGGTCCTCGCGTTCTCGCAGGTATCGCCGCAGCAGAGCATTGGTTAGCCCTTTCGCCCAGGGTTTACCCAGTGCTCGGGTTGCGTCTACGGTGGCAGCTACCGCCGCGTGATCTGGCACGCGCATGTCATCAAGTTGATAGAGGCCTATCAGCAAGAGTGCTGAAACGTCGCGGTCCTTGGAACG
>JBALVT010000038.1:0-27487 GCA_036961345.1 Halioglobus sp. | reverse complement strand
GAAAACCTATAAAAATCAATAAGATTATGTGCTCATGGAAATTTCACCTACAGACCACCCGATTATGAGGCGGATGGTGTGTGGAGAATGTGGGCAGTAAGTTGAAGAAAGGTAATGAGATTTCCTGATGGAGTAGGGCAGGGTGACCGAGACCGATCTTATGCCGAGCCTGGGAGTAGGTTATACCGAGCTGTGTTGCAGTAAGACGAAGAGGGGTAAGGGGTTTTCAAAACCGAACTTCGAGACAGGGCCGAACGGGTAACAGGTTAATTCTTATCATAAATCAGAAATTCGCCACCTACAGGTGTGTAAGTTCAAGTCGACCATGCAGGCACAGCGTTTCGTTGTCACGCATGCTGCCGTTCAAAATCCATTCAATCTTGGCAGGCACCTAGTGAGGGCCCAGCATGATAGGGATCTCAGGGTCAGTTCGTTCGCTGAGTGGAGTAGGGTGGTTGCTTGAGAATCTAGGTCAGATTACTGCAGTCTGAAATGGTTAACTTTTCAGTACCCCGATAATGGCTTGACGATTGCCAATAGCCTGCTATTTCTTGTAGATTAAGACAAATGAGGGCAATGATCCTTCCTGTATTCCTCCAAATTCAGACGACTTTTCAATCTATCCAGTTTCGCCCATGATACTTGACGGGGGCGCCGAAGAAGGAACCGCATGTCATTGATATCAGAATTGAAACGCCGCCACGTTATGCAAGTGGGAATTGCCTACTCGGTTATGGCTTGGGGTGTTGCCCAGGTAGCTGACCTTGTCTTGGATAACTACGGTGCAGCGACCTGGATCATGCAAGTGATCCTTGCGGCACTCGGCATTGGCTTTCCTGTCGCTTTGGTCCTGTCCTGGATATTCGACTTGCGCTGGGATGGCCTACATAGGGAGAGTGATCTAGTCTCCGGTATCATTGCTCCCGAAATACCTGCCCAGAAAATCGAAACTGAATCGATTGCCGTATTGCCCTTTGTGAATATGAGCTCTGATCCTGAGCAAGAATACTTCTCCGACGGTATTTCTGAGGAACTACTCAACCTGTTGGCGAGGATCAAGGAACTGACCGTCATCGCGCGGACCTCTTCTTTCAGCTTCAAGGGAGCCAACAAGCCAATCTCGGAAATCGGTACCATTCTCGGGGTCGCCTATATTCTCGAAGGCTCTGTTCGCAAGGCGGGCAACCGGGTGCGCATCACCGCCCAGCTTATTGAGACCCGCAACTCGTCGCACCTTTGGTCCGAGACCTATGACCGTGACCTTGATGACATCTTTGCCATTCAGGACGAGATTTCTACGGCGATTGTCGGCGAACTCAAGGGTCTGATCCTTGGCGGTCAGGACATCAAAGCGCCGCAGACAAAACGCACGTCAAACATCGACGCCTATGAACACTATCTGTTGGGTCAACAGTTCCTCAACAAGCGCACCCGCGATGACATCAACCGCGGGAAGGTACATTTTGAGAAGGCTCTGGAAGGCGATCCGGACTTCGCACCGGCTATGGTCGGTCTGGCCGATGCCCATATACTGCTGACGAACCGTGGCTACGGCTTAACGCCGCTGGAAGAAGCGCTTGAGGCGGCAACGGCGCTCCTGAACCACGCAATAGAGCTACAGGGAGGCTCTGCCGAGACCTATGGCGTCAGGTCCCTATGCTTTCGGGTCGCTGGAGATCTTGAGGCTGCACTTGAACAGGCCGAGAAGGCCATTGCTCTCAACCCCAACTACAGTCGGGGCTATGGGCTGAAGGCTGCGGCCTTGATGCTACTGGGTGATCCCGAGGCACCCGTAATGTCTACGCTGAGAAAGGCCGTGGAACGCGACCCTGCTTCTTTGAAAGCGCTCACAGACCTTAATTACGAGTACTTATATCGTCTTGAGTTTGACCGGAGCGAAGCGGTCCTACGGCAAATGGAAGCGATTGATCCGGACATACGATGGATAAGTTGTTCCCGCGCAGACACAATGCTGTACAAAGGCGAGTACAAGGCAGCTCTGGAACTTCTGCTTGCCGATGAGGTGGCGTTTTCGGACGGAATCGTTACTTCTAACATTCAAATTGTTGCGACCGAGCTGGGTGGTGGAGAAGTCTTCGAGACCCTTAATCCGGTTTTGGCACTCGGCCTCTATGCTGCGACAGGCCGCCTGGAAGATGCCCACCGGGTAGGTCTCTCGGTGGCGGCAGCGGAGGGAGCCAGAGAAGACCCAAAGGCCGCTCTGGCTGTAGCATTGTGGCAGAGCATTGAGGGCAATCATGAAGTGGCACTGTCATGGCTCAGTCCCTTTGACGAAGCGGACGTGGATAAATGGGGAACGCATTTTAGCATTGCAAGGAACTGCATCGGAGCTACTCTATCGCTCTATCTGCGCCGTAAGCTCGGTAAAAATACCAGTGCTCTGTTCTATCTTGGTAAGCTCAAAGACTTGCACAGCATTCTTGAATCTGATCCCGATGGGCGATGCTATTTAACAGATTTTGTTGGCGCTGTCATTGCCGCAGCCGAAGGTAACATGAGTGCAGCCATTGATGCCCTGGAGCACCAGATCGAAAGAACCATGTCCGATGCAGTGGGTCTTTTGAATCACCCCTTGTTTGAAGACCTCGTTGATGAACCTCGCTATCAGGCACTCTTGACCAAGGCAGAGGCACACATCGCCCGCGAACGCGCCGCTGCAGAAGATGCCGGCCTTCTTCCTATATCGGCGGAGCTTTTGGCTCGACTGAAAGACAATTAGAGCGCGTTCCGGTATGCCCGCTTTTGGCACAAATCGACAACTTTCTATCTTGGGAGAACCACCCAATTACTGTCTGTTATTGTGCTGATAACAGACTCCGACTAAGATTTTCTGACTAGTCGGTATTGCCAAGTTAAAGCGCTATTTTTGATAGAACCGGCCCATGAATACATATAAACGTCACAGATTTCCCCCTGACATCATTTCCTGTGCGGTCTGGCTCTACTTCAGATTCAATCTGAGCCATCGTGACATTGAAGGCTTGTTAGCCGAACGCGGGATCACTGTCAGCCGCGAAGCGATCCGCCTCTGGTACATCAAGTTCGGTGCCATATATACCCGCCGGTTGAAACGAAAGCACCGAGGCTATGGCGATACTTTCTTCATCGACGAGGTCTTCGTCAAGATCAACGGCAAGCAGCACTACCTGTGGCGGGCTGTTGACCAGGATGGCGAGGTTGTTGATGTGTATCTTCAGGCGAAGCGTGATGGGGCAGCAGCTAAGCGTTTCTTCAAGCGTTTATTGCGGAGTCATGGCGGCGAACCCAGGAAGATCGTGACGGACAAATTGCGAAGCTATGGAGTAGCTCATCGAGAACTAATTCCAGAGACAGTCCACAGTACTGAACAGTATGAGAATAATCGGGCAGAGCAATCGCATGAGGCGACCCGGGTTAGGGAGCGGGTGATGCGAAGATTCAAGTCGACCCGGCAGGCTCAGAGATTCGTGACTGCTCATGCAGCGGTTTCAAATCTCTTCAATCTTGGAAGGCATTTGATCCGGGCTGAGCACTATCGGAATCTCAGGGTAAGTGCGTTCAATGAGTGGAGGAGGGTGGTGGCCTAATCGTAGGCGCTCAACTTTATCAATCCACCGACGTTAATTTGCCAATACCCAATCGGGTGTTTCCTGCCTCCCAACGGCGAATCCGCGCGGAGGAGATCGGTGAAAATAGGCTAATTGAATATAGTAAGAAATTGCTAATTCGCCAGACACCCATTCCTGGCTGGGCTTGAGTTAAGTCAAACTACTGGAAGCGGATCTGTGCGATACTTGGGAAAAATGCAGGATAAGGCTGAGAGTAATAAGAAGCCTGATAATCTGGTCTGAGGCCTGATGCGAACAAAAAATTGCGGTTTCCTACTGTTAGCGATAGCGCTGCTTCTTCGCGCCACTTCTGTGTATGCAGAAGAGCCGATCCGGGTGGGGATTCTCCATTCCCTGAGCGGAACTATGGCCATCAGCGAGCGCGCACTCAAGGATTCCATGTTGATGCTGATCGATGAGCAGAACCGTCGAGGAGGTCTGCTGGGCAGGCAACTGGAGCCGGTTGTATTGGATCCGGCATCGAATTGGCCACTGTATGCAGAGAAAGCACGGCAGTTGATTGCGCGGGAAAGGGTGGCGGTGATCTTTGGTTGTTGGACGTCGGCATCACGCAAGGCAGTGCTGCCTGTGGTGGAAGAGCTGGAGACACTGCTGTTCTACCCGGTCCAGTACGAGGGGCAGGAGCAGTCGCCCAATATTTTTTACCTGGGTGCCGCGCCAAACCAGCAGGCCATTCCGGCGGTTGATTTCTTGATTGACGAGATGGGTATAGAGCGCTGGGTGCTGGCCGGCACGGATTACCTGTACCCGCGCACGACCAACAGCATCTTGACCAGGTACCTGGTCAGCCGAGGCTTTGCCAAAAAGGATATTATGCTGTCCTTTACGCCTTTCGCGCACAACGACTGGCAAAGGATCGTGGCGGACATAAAAGGTTTTGCCTCCCGGGGCAAAAAAACCGCCGTTGTATCCACAATAAATGGTGACGCCAATGTCGCCTTCTACAACGAGCTGGCAGTCCAGGGTGTTCGAACCGAGGACCTGCCGGTGCTGGCCTTTTCTTTGGGCGAGGAAGAACTGAGCGAGATGGATGTCGGGCCCCTGGTAGGTCACTTTGCCGCCTGGAACTACTTTATGAGTATTGATAGTGAGGAGAATAGGGCCTTTCTCGCCAATTGGCGCGGGTATGGTGGCGACAGTGCCCGGGTGAGTAACGATCCCATTGAGGCACATTACATTGGATTCAACATGTGGGTTGCGGCGGTAGAAAAGGCGGGAAGCGTGGATACCGGCCGGGTGCGTGAGGCGATGATTGGTACTCGCGTGCCGAACCTGTCCGGCGGATTCGCCGAGATGTTTCCCAATCACCACATTAGCAAGCCGGTTTATGTTGGCCGAGTACGTGCGGATGGTCAGTACCAGATAATATGGCAATCTGGGCAGGATATTCCGGGTGATGCCTGGACACAGTACTTGCCGAGAGGAGCCATAGCTGAATGATTGGACGAATGAACATCGGGACCAAAATCCTGTTGCTTGCAGTCTCACTTACCGTGGCGGTCATTGTCATCAGCCTGATGGTGTCGAACCACAGCACGCGAAATGCGTTGGAGCAGGCGGCCTTCAACAAGCTCACCGCCGTGCGAGAAATGAAGTCGCAGCAGATCGAGGACTATTTCCTTTCCATACGCCACCAGGTAGTGACGTTCTCTGAAGACCAGATGATCGTCGACGCCATGCGGGCCTTCAGTGCTTCCTTTCGCAGCATCGAGGGTGAACTGGTGCCGCGGATGGAGGACTATGCCGATGCCGGGGCAGCCCTGCGAGGCTACTATGAAGAGGAGTTTATCCCTCGGTTACGGGAAAATCTGCAGGAAAATCCGGACCTGGCCCAATACATGCCCGATGGCGATGCGACTCAACTACTGCAGTATCTGTATATAGCGGGTAATGAATATCCCGCTGGCGAAAAACACCTGCTGGACGCGGCCAGTGACTATACAAGTTACTCTGCGGCCCATCGTAAATTCCACCCCCCAATACGCTCCTATCTGGAAAAGTTCGGTTATTACGATATTTTCCTGGTCGACGTCGACACCGGGCACATTGTTTACAGCGTGTTCAAGGAAGTGGATTACGCCACCAGCCTGCTGACCGGCCCTTATCGGAACAGCAATTTTGCCCGGGCTTTCCGTGAGGCACGGGAGGCGGGGGAGCAGGAGTTTGTCAGCATCGTGGACTTTGACCACTACGCGCCGTCTTACAATGACGAGGCTTCCTTCATTGCCTCGCCCATATTCGACGGGGAAAGCAAAATCGGCGTTCTCATGTTCCAGATGCCGGTTAAACGCATCAATGACATCATGACCAATAAGCAGAACTGGTCGGAGGTGGGGCTGGGTGAAAGCGGTGAGACTTATATAGTCGCCGGCGATTTCACCCTGCGCAACCAGTCCCGTCTCCTGATTGAGGATCGGGATCACTACCTGGCCAAGCTGGCGGAAGCTGGCACGTCGCCTGATACGATTGCCCGTATCAGTAGCCTCAACACCTCTATTGGTCTGCAGAGGGCCGAGACCAAGGGGACCCGGGCAGCCCTGGCCGGTGAGTTTGGTACCCTGATCTTCCCCGACTACCGAGGGGTCGAGGTCTTGAGTGCCTTTGGTCCACTGGATATTAGTGGCATGCACTGGGCCATCATGAGCGAGATAGACGAGGCGGAGGCATTCCAGCACATCCGGGAGCTGCGCAATCGGATGTTTGGCCTTGGGGGTGTATTGATCGTGTTGATAGGTGTGCTTTCCTATGGGTTGTCACGCACACTGACCCGCCCGGTTAGAAGTCTGGGGCAGGCTGCACAGTCATTGACTGCGGGCAACCTCGACACCCCGGTGGAGCGCATTAGCAGCGACGAGATCGGTGACCTGGCGGAGAATTTCGAGCAGATGCGACTGTCCCTGCAACGCTCCTTTACCGAAATCCAGCGCAAGAACGATGAATTGGAACAGCGGGTCGAGGAGCGGACAGCGGATCTTAATCTGGCCCTGGGGCGGGTTCAGGACAATGAGCAGCGTATCTCGGCCGTCGTCGAGGGTATGAACGACGCCGTGGTTACCATCGATGGCCGAGGCACCATGCAATCGTTCAATGCAGCGGCGGTAAATATTTTTGGCTATACGGTGGATGATGCTATCGGTAAGAACGTCAATATCCTGATGCCGGAGTACATCGCCCGGGAGCATGATGCAATTCTGGAAAAGTACGACCCTTTACAGCCATCGACTGTTGTGGACAACAATCGTGAGGTCGAAGGTCGTAGGGTAAGCGGTGAGTTGTTCCCCCTGGAACTCAGGGTGTCACGGATAACCGCCGGGGACGAGATGTTGTTCGTTGGGCTGATGCGCGACATTACCGAACGCAAAGCGATTCAGGCGCGAGAGAGGGACGTGGCTGCGGAATTGAACCGTGCGCGTGAAGCTGCAGATTCCGCCAACCAGGCAAAGAGCGATTTCCTGGCCAATATGAGTCATGAAATCCGTACGCCCATGAATGCCGTGATCGGCCTTAGCGACCTTTGCCTGAAAACTGATCTCAGCAGGAAGCAGGAGGATTACCTGCACAAAATCCATGCATCTGCGGTCGCCCTACTTGGAATCATCAATGACATCCTGGATTTCTCCAAGATAGAAGCCGGCAAACTGGATATCGAAGAGGTCCCCTTCGAGATTGACGAGGTGCTGGAGAACCTCGCCACAGTGGTGTTGGTGAAGACCCAGGAAAAGGGTCTGGAGTTGATGTTCGACCGCTCTCCGGAAGTTCCCTCAATGCTGCTCGGTGACCCCCTGCGGCTTGGACAAGTTCTGGTCAACCTGTGCAACAACGCTGCGAAGTTCACTGACTCCGGCGAGATTCTGGTCAGTATTGGGGTTGGTGAGCGGGAAGATGGCCGGCTGAGCCTCGAGTGCAGTGTTAGAGACACCGGCATCGGTATGACCCCGGAGCAGCAGTCGCGTCTGTTCCAGTCCTTTTCCCAGGCGGATGCATCTACCACTCGGAAATACGGCGGTACCGGGTTGGGGCTGGCGATTTCCAAGCAGCTCGTAGAAATGATGGGCGGTGAAATCTGGGTGGAAAGCGAGCAGGGAGTCGGCAGCACCTTTGGTTTCAAAGTGGCGCTGGATGTATCCGAGGATGAGCCGAGGCGGGAGTTTGTTCCCGCTGAGGATGTAAAGGGCCTGAATGTATTGGTCGTGGATGATAATGCGACATCCCGAGAAATACTGGAAAGCTATCTGAATTCATTCTCCTTTGATGTAACCCTTGCCCACAACGGGGAAGATGCACTATCCCGCCTTGAAGATGCCAGGGCGTCATTTGACCTGGTGGTGCTCGACTGGATGATGCCGGGCCTGAGTGGCCTGGACCTCGCCACCCGGATCCGGAAATCTTCTGATTTGGGCAGGCAGCCCAAACTGATCCTGGTTTCGGCCTTCCACGGTAGTGAGTTGATGGAAAAACCGGGATCCGAATATGTTGATGCATTCCTTGCCAAGCCGGTCAGTCCTTCCCACCTGTTCGATGGGGTGATGCATGTATTTGGCCACGAAGAAAGCGCTATACGGTCGCGCCGTTCCCGCGGTGAGTTCGATATGGATAGTCTTGCCCCGGTACAGGGTGCCAGGATCCTGCTGGTGGAGGACAACGATATCAATCAGCAGGTGGCCAGGGAATTACTGGAGCAGGCCAGGTTTAGGGTTGATGTGGCCAACCACGGGGAGGAAGCTCTGCGAAGGCTAGAGGAGTGCGAATACGACTGTGTGTTGATGGATATCCAGATGCCGGTCATGGATGGCTATGTGGCTACCGGGAGAATTCGTGACCAGGAGCGCTTCAGGGACCTGCCGGTGCTCGCTATGACCGCGAACGCCACGTTGGAAGATCAGGAGAAGTCTCTGGCCTCAGGCATGAACGCGCATCTCAATAAGCCGATTGATCCAGCCGCACTATATTCTGCTCTACTGCAATGGATCAAGCACGGTGAACGTGCTTTGCCCGATCGGCCTGTTGACCAGAATCCGGAGGGTGCTGACGATTCCGTCCTGCCCGAGATTCCCGGCGTGGATACCCGGGCCGGAGTCGAGCGGATCGGGGGTAGCATTCAAGCCTACCGCAAACTGCTGCGAAAGTTCATCGAAAACCAGGCCGGGGCAATACCTGGAATTCGTACTGCCCGGGATCGGGGAGATAATGACAGCGCGGTGCGATTTGCACATACCCTGAAGGGCGTGGGTGGTAGCATAGGTGCCGCAGAATTGCAGAGTCTGGGAGCTGAACTGGAGCGCACGCTGAAGGAAAACCCGACGGCCGATGTCCAGTCCCTGTTGGAAGATACCGCCGCAGAACTCGATCGTGTAATATCGGCCATCAAGGAGGTGCTGGGCCTGGGCAGCAAGACGGTCAGCTCAACTCCCGGTGATCTTCCCGCTGACTACAATGAGCGTCTGCGGATTCTGGCCGGGCAAATCGAGGGATATAGTGGGGAGGCCGGTGACACCCTGGAGAGCCTGGTCGCCGATGTGGGAGACCCCGACGCGAGTGCCCGGCTGGCTTCCTTGGTCAAGCTGGTGGGTCAGTATGATTACGATGGGGCCCTGGTCACAATCAGGAAGATGATGGAATGACTACTGGAGTATGCAATGGAAAGTAGTACGACCAGGCCAATGGTTCTGGCGGTGGACGATACGCCGGAGAATTTGGATGTCGTCAACGGCATCCTGGCAGCCGAATACGATATAAAAGTCGCGGTCAACGGCAATGTCGCCCTAAAGATTGCTCAATCCCTGTCCCCGGATCTGATTCTGCTCGACATCATGATGCCTGAAATTGACGGTTATGAGGTTTGCCGCCAGTTGAAGGCCAATCCGGCAACCAAGGATATTCCCGTAATCTTCCTGACTGCCAAGAGTGAAACCGCTGATGAAGCCGAGGGGTTTAAGCTTGGGGCCGCAGACTACATCCTGAAACCGGTAAACCCGCCCCTGCTCAAAGCGAGAGTAAAAACCCACCTGGCACTGAAACAGAGCATGGACAAGCTGCAGGCCGCCTACGCTGTTATCAACAGGCAAAAGGAGCGTATGCAGCGGGAGCTGAATGTTGGTCGCGATATTCAGATGAGTATGGTGCCCGATACGTTTCCAGCTTTTCCTGAACATGAGGAGTTCGATATTCATGCGCTGCTAAAGCCTGCACTGGAGATTGGCGGCGATTTTTATGACTATTTTTTTATCGATCATGAAAAATTGTGCGTTTGTGTTGGGGATGTTTCGGGTAAAGGGGTGCCCGCTGCATTATTTATGGCAGTTACCAAGACCCTTATCAAATCAACGGCAAGTGAGGATCATTCTCCCGCCAGTATCGCCACCCGCGTGAATGAGGAGATTAGCCGGGACAACCCGTCCTCAATGTTTATCACCCTGTTTATTGGAATTTTGCATATCAGGTCGGGTGAATTTCGTTATACCAACGCGGGACACCCTTATCCCTATATAAAGCGAGCCGGTGGTGAAGTTGAGATCTTAAAACCTGTTCACGGTCCAGTCGTCGGAGCCATCAGCGGCGTAGCCTACAGGGAGGGCAGCGTAGAATTGGGGAAACATGACCAGGTACTGATTTTTACCGATGGCATTACCGAAGCCATGGATGTTGATGATCAACTCTATGGTGAGCAGCGCGTTATCGATCACTTTAAAGCGGTCCCACCTGAAGGTCTTGATGCGCTTGTAGCGAGCACACTGAATTCCGTGGAGAGTTTTGCCGGTGAGGCTCCGCAGGCGGACGATATTACTATTCTGGCTCTGAGCATGAATATTGAACCGGAGGATGTTAGTGGAGAGACACGCAAATGCGTCATAGCAAATGACTTGAAAGAAATAGACCGGGTTAACGACATTTTTAACGAATTTGCCGAGCAGTGTGGAATTTCCATGCCAGTATCATTACGAGTCAATTGCGTATTCGATGAGTTACTGAATAATATTATTTCCTATGCCTACGGTGACGAGGAAGAACACAGTATCGAGGTCATCATGGGCTATTCCGGCACCCGGTTATCAATATCTATTGCCGATAATGGTGTACCTTTCAACCCATTCACCAGGAAAGACCCTAATACGGAATTGGCGCTGGCCGACCGGGAAACCGGCGGTCTGGGTATACATCTGGTCAAAAATGTCATGGATGAGGTGATATATCAGAGGCGATATAATCGCAATGTTGTGACTTTAATTAAACACTTGGATAAATAACAAAGAGGCAAAATGATGGATGTCACCATTCGGGACGAGGGCGATACCAAGGTTGTCGTGTTGCAGGGCAAGCTGGATACCAATACTACCCCAGATGTTGAGAGTGCGATTAATTCACTGTTGGATGATGGCGTTAACAACTTGCTGATTAATTTTGAAAATTTGAGTTATATCAGTAGTGCGGGTTTACGTTTGCTGCTGGCTACTGCGAAACATATGGAGGGTTCCGGGGGAGACTTGCGAGTGTGCTCCCTGAATGAGATGGCGACGGAGGTTTTCGAGCTTTCCGGCTTTACGGCGATTATCGATGTCTATGCTAGCGAGCAGGAGGCGCTCGGCGGCGCTTAACAGCGCCTCCGGGCCCTGCTGGTGATTATCCGGGAGCACTCTGCGTTTCGGCTGTGCTGGGACGCACTTATTCTCGTCCTGGTTATTTATAGCTGCGTGTTAATTCCATACCAGCTGGTATTTCTGCATTCGGTTGAGCTGGTAAACAATAGGCTGATGCAGGCCATTGGTCTGGTTTTTCTGTGTGACATCGGCCTCAATTTTATTACTTCCTACCGCAATGCGGGTGTGGAAATTCTCGATTCGAAGACTATCAGAAAACATTATTTGTCGGGCCTTTTTGCTGTTGACCTGATTGCCAATTTTCCGATGGATTTATTGGTGGCCGCCGCGGGTGACCCGCAGGTCGGAGGCTTCTCCGCGATATTGCTGTTGCGCTTGCTCGCCCTGCTGCGCCTTTTCCGCTTCTTTGTGATCCTGCGCCGCTGGGAGTCATTAAGCTGGACCCACCCGGGATACTTGAGAGTGTTCAAATACGTCGGCGTGATATTAGTGCTGACGCATTGCATTGCCTGCCTGTGGTTTGCGTCGGCCTCCATCGATGAGTTTCCAGCAGATAGCTGGGTGGTGGTGGCGAACATAGAAACCAGCGAACCGCTGAGCCAATATATCCGATCGCTGTACTGGACAATTACTACCATGACCACGGTTGGTTATGGCGACATTACGCCCAGTAGATCCGTCGAATACTTGTTGGCCTGCGTTATCATGCTGATAGGCGCTTCTCTCTATGCATTTATTATTGGTGGGCTGGCCTCGCTGCTGGGTAACTTGAATGCGGCAAAAAACAGTCATTGGGAGCATATCGAGTCTGTTGAACAATATTTGCGTTCACGGCAGGTTCCAGCGAGCCTCGGCATGCGAGTTCACCGCTATTACGAATATCTATGGGAGCGGCACAAGGGATTGAATGAGAGAACGCTGCTGGAAGACCTTCCTGATTCGCTGCGCCTGGATATCATGCTGCATCTCGCGGGTGATGTGCTTAGAGACGTTCATCTTTTCAAGCACTGCTCGACAATGTTGCGTAACACCCTGTTGGTCGCGTTAAAACCTGCCACGTATGCTCCCGGCAACTACCTCGCGCGGGAGGGCGAAGTGGGTAAAAATATCATATTCATCACCCAGGGCGAGGTGGAGATCCTGGTGGGAGAAGATGAAGTAAGCCATGGGACGCTGGGTCCCGGCGATTATTTTGGTTATTTATCATTGGCTCTGAAAGAGCATCGCAGCGCGTCCATCAGGGCCTGTGATTACTGTGAAGTATTGATTCTGGACAAGTCACGCTATGACGAGATCAGCACCGAATACCCCGAATTCCTACAGGTTATGAAACAGGTGTCAGCTGAGCACAGTGGGCGGGCATCGCAGCTTCTACTGGAGGGGATTGTACTTTAGTCCCGGCGCAGGGTTCTGTGCTGATACTGATGAATCGAATACAGATTATGATGAAGAAAAGTCTTAACTCGCTTTATGTACTACTGATTACGATTTTCTACTGCGACACCGTCTCAGCGGCAATCACGCTGAAGAGTACCGATCAGCCTCCTAGTGA
Organism: Halioglobus sp.; assembly: GCA_036961345.1. Lineage (GTDB taxonomy): Bacteria > Pseudomonadota > Gammaproteobacteria > Pseudomonadales > Halieaceae > JBALVT01. The sequence continues at coordinate 14,711 of JBALVT010000038.1, read as the reverse complement.
ACTGTTTGCTCTAATATTCGGTGGCGCTGGTATCTTTCTGGTCGGGATTCATTTCACCGGTGATCACCTGCAGCAGATGACCAGCGGTACTTTTCGTGAAATTGTCACCCGGGTGAGCAAGCATAGGGTCGGTATGTTTCTCTGGGGCATGTTTTTGGGGTTTTTTACCCAGAGCGGTAAGGCAACTGCTTTCATACTGTCTGACTTTGTGCAGGCGGGCTTGATGAAGCCGCGGCAGGCTGCGCCCATGGTGTACTGGGGCAACGCGGGCAGTAGTCTTATAGCTTTTGTTTCGATGCTATCTATAAAAGTTTTTGCCCTGCTATTGCTCGGCGCCACCGCTTTTGGCTTGACCTTTCATTTTCCGAAGCGACTGGTGGATACCTATGGTGCTCTGTTTGGTCTGGGCATGATCGTATTTGGGCTGTTACTGGTGAAAAACGGTGCGGCTGGTTTTGCCGCGATGGAGGAGGCCTCTGAGTTTGTCCAGGTAATACACGGCTTCTTTGCACTGAGCTTTTTGGTGGGTCTGTTGCTCACGCTGTTCGTGCAGTCCAATATAGCCATTATGCTGATCACTATTGCAATGGCTTCTGCCGGATTGTTTGGGCTGGAGGAGGCCGCAATGGCGATGTTTGGCGCCCAGGCGGGCACGGGAATCCTGACCTATATCTTCTCCTTCCATTCCAAGGGGAGTGCCCGGCAAGTCGTTATCACCCAGATAGCCTATGACGTGATCGCAACGACATTTTTTGTTGTACTGTTTTATGTAGAGCAAATATTTAACCTGCCATTACTGATGGCGCTGGCTCGCACCGTTAGTGACTCGATAAGCGGCCAGGCCATCACTGTTGCCCTGGTGTTTCAGTTTGGCAGCGCAGGATTGCTGGTATTGTTGCGGCAGCCCATATTCAGCTATATCGAACGGAAATTCCCGCCTTCAGCCACAGAAGTACTGTCCGAGACAAAGTATCTACACAAAAATGCGGCGGATTCCGCCGAAACCGGTTTGCTATTGGCTGAGCGTGAGCAGAGTCGGCTGTTGGAGAGGCTGCCACTTTACATCGATGCGGTGCGTGAGGAGTCCAGTCAGCACCGGGAGTCCCCCGCAACCTATCACGGGGCATTCATTCAAATATCAAGAAAGATAAATGACACACTGTCGCAGATATCACGCCTCGGATTGAACACTGCCAGCTCCGATGATTTGATCCGGGTAACCAAAATGCAGGAACAGCTGCGCCGTTTCGAAGACATCGTGTTCCAGTTGACCACTGAAATGGGTCGGCAGGATCTTTCGCCCAAAGCGAGGGAGCTTGGTAACGTCATCATGGAGACCACTGATTTTATCATGTTGACTGCCATCGATGCGATTCAGGATCAGGATGAAGGAAAAATCGACACTCTGGAGATATTTACCCAGGACCGTAGTGCGTTGATGACAAAAATCCGACACAATTATTTCAACAGCGAGAAGGAACTCTCTGAGTCCGACCGTAATTTTGTACTGGATGTGACCATTCTGTTTGAGAATGTGGTGCAGACTTTGGCCCGGTATGGGGTACTACTGAAAAGCTGACAGGCCAGCGGTTCCGACAAATTAAAGCGCTTATTTTGATAGAATCGGTGTATGAATACATACAAACGTCATAGATTCCCACCCGACATAATCAGTTACGCCGTCTGGCTGTACTATCGTTTCAATATCAGCCGCCGAGACATCGAAGATCTTCTCGCCGAGCGAGGTATCACTGTAAGCCATGAATCAATCCGCCTCTGGTGCATCAAGTTCGGCGCTCTGTATGCTCGAAGACTGAAGCGGAAGCACCGAGGCTACGGCGACACCTTCTACATCGATGAAGTCTTTGTGAAAATCAATGGCAAGCAGCACTACCTATGGAGAGCCGTCGACCAGGACGGTGAAGTCGTCGATGTGTATCTTCAAGCAAAGCGTGATGGGGCAGCAGCTAAGCGTTTCTTCAAGCGCTTATTGCGAAGCCATGGCAGCGAGCCCAGGAAGATCGTCACTGATAAGTTGCGAAGCTATGGAATCGCTCACCGGGAGCTGATACCCGAGACGATCCACAGTACTCAACAGTATGAGAATAATCAGGCGGAACAATCGCATGAGGCGACGAGGGTGCGAGAGCGAGGGATGCGTAAGTTCAAATCAGTTTGGCAGGCTCAGCGATTCCTGGGTGCGCATGCTGCAGTCCATAATGTATTCAATTTGGGTAGGCATTTGGTCAAAGCTGAACACTATAGGAAACTCAGGACAAGTGCGTTTGCAGAATGGAATGGGGCGGTTGCTTGATGTCCGTTGGTAGGATTTGCTTCGTTCTTGGTTTTTAACTTGGCAAAACCATGGCACCCACTCGAACGAAAAATTTGCCTAAAGCCTTGACGAGGAAGCATAGTCACTTGTCAGAACCGCTGCTGGAGCTAGATGCTGAGAGTGCCTGGGATTTTAGAACCGGCTCGACGACTTGTTGAATCTGCTGCCACTGACCCCTTCTTTGGCTTGGCGTAAGTCCTCCGGTCAGGCCACCATCCACTACGATATCCTGACCGGTGACAAAGGCCGATTCGTCACTGGCAAGGTAAACTGCTGCATAGCCAATGTCTTCACCCTTGCCAGGGCGTCCAACGGGCACGGCGCTACCCAACACTTCCGACAAGACCTCAGTCACTGCTTTCTCCTTATCGGGCGGGGCACCGAATTGCCTGGCAAAAATCGGTGTAAGGATGGCGCCGGGCGAAATGGTGTTGACCCGGATGCCGAATTCAGACAACTCCATCGCATAACAACGACTGAGGTGACAAACGCCGGCCTTCAAGCCACTGTAAACCGAGGGACTGGAATTGGCGCGATGTGCGGCTGTGCTGCCGTTGTTGATTATGGAACCGCCGCCATTGGCCTTCATTATCGGCACTGCATGTTTGGTCATTAGCACCACGCTGCCGAATACGCTCATCATCTCACTGGCGAGTAGTTCCGTTTCAATCTCACTGACCGGCGCCTCCTGTGTGGGACCCGCGGCGTTGTTGAACAGGCAGTTAATTCGACCGAAGCGGTCCACAGTGGTTTCGATCAGGTGAATAATATCGTTCTCGCAGGTCACGTCTCCACGGACGAACAACGCACTGTCTTCGCCCAGAGACTGGACAATGGCAGTGCCGCGCTCCTCGTTGCGGCCAGTGACCACAACTTTTGCTCCCTCGCGGACAAATAATCTGGCGGTATCCTCGCCCATGCCGCTGGTGGAGCCTGTAATTATCACGATTTTTCCGTCTAAACGACCCATCGAAAGTTCACCTCTATAGGTTTGATTAATACCAGGAAGGCAGGCCGGCGCCGGGCACTGCCACGCGCACGGTAAACAGCCGCCCCGTGGGGTTGTCATAGATAACCCGTCGATCATGGCTGTCTGAGGCGGTAATCAGCAATGTGCGCCCGTCCGTTCCGCCCAGCATGCAGGCCGTGGCCTGCGTGGTACCCATATCGATCTCATCGGTTATCTCACCACCTTCAAGCACACGATAGACCCGGTGAGTTCTATCAGAAGCGACCCACACACCTCCCTCTGCATCCAGGCTGATACCATCCGGCACCGACCCGGGAATCGTGGCAAAAATCCGGTGATTACTGAGAGTCCCGTCCTCATCCAGATCCCATTGGCGCAGTTGTGATGTCATTGAATCCGCGACTATCAGGCGCCTGCCGTCTGGGGGGATGGCCATGCCGTTGGCGAAAACGGTCTCGGCGGATGCGATGGAGACATTGCCTTCTGAGTCTGCGCGTAACAGGGGGCTGTTTGGCGCGTCTGACGGGTCGATCTCGCCAAATTTGAAATCGACGCTCGCCACAAATGACACGCCCGATTTCGTGCGAATCATGTCGTTCAGGGCGAAGCTTACGATGTTGGAGAAGTCCGCTATCTCGGTGAGCTGTTTGCCGTCCCAATGCAGTAACTTTTTCTCCCTACCAGAGGTGAGAATAATGTTGTCCGCGTCGGGATCAGTGAAAACCCAGCCCGAAACCCAATCGTCGATCTTTATCACGCACTCCTTGCTGCCGTCAGCGTGAATCCGAAAGATCGAACCCTCATCAATACTGCAACAGTAAAACTTACCCCGGTGCCATCGGGGCGTTTCCGGAAAGATAAACCCATCACAAAGAAATTCTGGTTGATACAACATCTTGTTCTCCTGCTATCGACTGTAGATATTGACTACGGCGGCACCCTCTTCGACACCAAGCAATCCTCCGCCATTTTCCTGAACTGCCACCTTCGCATCGTCCACTTGACGCTGTCCCGCCTCGCCGCGAAGCTGGGTAACCAGTTCGTAAGCCTGTCCCAGCCCGGTGGCTCCTATTGGATGTCCCTTTGACTCCAGGCCGCCCGAGGGGTTGATAGGGATTCGGCCACCAATGCGGGTAGCACCACTTTCGGCCAACTCACCACCCGCACCACTTTCGCAGAACCCCAGCAGTTCTGACATGAACAGCTCGCCAAAAGCGGCAGCGTCGTGCACCTCAACCACGTCAACATCTCGCGGACCCAGACCTGCTTCCTCATAGGCTTGAAGTGCCGCCCGGCGAACAAGGTGGTTGTCGAAGTCATCCCAGGAGCGTTCAGTGGCACTTGTCATAACACTGCTCAACAGTTGCACCGCTCTACTTTCTGCACCCAGTTTTTTCAGTCCAGCCTCGGTACAGAGAATCGCCGCGGCACTGCCATCGCTCAAGGGGGAGCACATTGGCACGGTCAGTGGATAGCCGATCGAGCGGGCAGCGAGAATCTCTTCTATAGACATACGTTTGTTGTAATGACACTTGGAATTGAGTGACGCGTGATCGTGATTTTTTGAAGCGATAACAGCCAGCTGCTGCTGGGTGGTACCAAAACGGACCATATGGGCTCGACACAGCTGGACATAAATGTCCATGAACATGGTCCGGTGGCCTGTTGCCTCCTCGAATTCATGTCCTGAACTAAGAGACTTCAGTTCCGCCAGTACGGCGGCGGTATTCTCGATATCGGATCCGCCTTCGAAGGCTTGAAAGACCCGGGCGGACATCGTCTTGTCTTCGTAGGCCATTTTTTCAGTTCCAACAGCGAGCACGATATCCGCTTGCCCGCTCAAGAGGTGATTTCGCGCAAGCCAAATTGCGGTGGAGCCTGAAGCGCAGGCGTTTTCGACGTTCGTTACCGGTATGCCGCTGATACCCGCCGCTCGTAGCGCGATCTGCCCCGGGATACTCACCTGGCCTTCAATGACGGCCTGTCCTGTGTTGGAGAAGAAGGCGGCTTCGACATCATCTGCCGCCGCGGTTGCATCGTGCAGACATTCACTCACGGATTCGCGGGTGAGTGTCTTGACGCTGTCTTGCAGCCGGGGGCCAAATCGGGTCATGCTTACGCCGGCTATGTAGATGGGGATCATGATAACTTCCTGTAAATCGGTACAGTTGATTTCACCTTGGGAAACCACTCTATTCGGAATTCGCTTTCATCACTTGGTTTTTTGCGTCAGCCTTCTCTCATTGGTCGAGTGATAGCAGTCGCGCGCTATCAAATCTCCAGTTCTATCTCTAATGCTTCCAGCATGCGACATATCATGGCGTAGTATCCGACCGTTACCGTTAGCTCCACTATTTCCTCCTCGCTGAGGAAATATGTGAGCCTGGCGAAGGTGTCGTCAGACACGCGAATGTCCTTGGTCATTTCATCCGTGTATTGCAGAACATCACGTTCTTGCGAATCGAATCTATCTGAATTCGCCCACTCGGGAAGTGCATCAATTTGTTCTTGACTGGCACCGACTTTCAAGGCGTGTGGCGCGTGCTGGGCCCACTCATAGCTGGATTGAAGCAGGTCACCGACGCGTAGAATTGCCAATTCTCGCAATCTTGGATTTAGCTTACATTCTGTAAGCAAAGTTAGCCCCATCAGGGTGATGTCGCGCAATAATTTGGGACTGTGTGCCTCGGCCTTAAAGATATTGGCGATTTTAAGTCCGCTGTCTTCAACTCTTTGATAAATTTCTTTTGCGATCGGATCAACTTCATTCTTCTCAAGCAGTCTGATACGAGCCATTGTTTTCCCTCCATTGGTTAAAAATTACATCAGTTCACCGCGCGATCCCGACCCCGCCAATAAGTTTTTCGTAGCTCGATTTTCAGCACTTTGCCATTTGGGCTGCGCGGCAGATCGTCTCGCAGTTCGACAGTTTTGGGCGCCTTCACACTGCCCAGCTGTTGCCGCACCATGTCAATTAGCTCCGCCTCTGTGGCTTCCCTATCGGGCTTCAGCTGCACAACCGCTATTACGGCTTCACCCCATTTCTCATCGGGTATACCGAATACGGCACAATCCTGTACCGCCGCATGCGCGGAGAGCACCTGTTCTACTTCGTTGGGAAACACATTGAACCCGCCAGTGATGATCATGTCCTTTTTGCGATCGACGATAGTGATGAACCCCTCGTCGTCCATGACGCCAACGTCACCCGTGAGGTGCCAGCCCCGCTTTCGAACCTCGGCTGTGGCTTCTGGGTTTTTGTAGTAGCCGGGGGTCACGAGCTCGCCGCGAACGGCGATCTCACCTGCCACCCCTGTCTCCACAGGATTGACCTGGTCATCTACAATCGCCACTTGGTTGAATACCGCGGGGCGGCCAATGCTTTTGAGTCGACTCTCGATTATATTTCCCTTTGCGTCGAGGTAATCCCAGGGAGCCTTGGCTGTAACGATAGAGGGCGTCTCTGTCTGTCCATAAGATTCCGTCAGGACTGGACCAAACACCTTGATTGCACGCTTCAGTTTATCGAGCGAAGTCGGGGCAGCACCCACCAGAAAGTGTTGCAGGGAGTTATAGTCATAACGTTCGACATCCGGGTGTGCCAGCATCATGTACAGGAGGGTCGGCGGAACAAACAGGTGTGTAATGCCGTGTTCCTGAATGGCCTGCAGAATACCACCTGGATCCACATTTGCCATGATGACGTTGGTGCCACCGCGCGCAAAATGCAGGCAGCCTAATACACCTGCTGAATGGGTCATGGGTGCCACAACCAGGTGCCGGGTGTTATCGTAGTAATGAAAATGGGCGTAAAAGTTTGCGAAACTGGTGGTGGTACAGCGGTGAGTTATCACTACGCCCTTGGAAGGGCCGGTCGTGCCCCCGGTAGGGAATATAGCCAGCGTATCGTCGGGCGTGTGGTCCACCGGCGGAAAGTAGCCATCAGCCTCGCTGATCCATTCTGGTAGCGACGACTCGAAGTGACTTTCTCCATCGATGCAGACTGCGCGAAGAGTTGGTACCTGGGCGACAATCTCTTTTGCTTCCCTTTGGTAAAGGTGGTGATAGAGCAGCAGATCACCGTCAAAGCGATCCAACAAATCGGCATTGACCGCGACCGGGTTGCGGGGATTGATGGGTATCCAGACTGCGCCAACTCGGAATACCCCCAGTAGCGCGATATAGGCAATACAGCTGTTTGGCGCCAGGATGCCCACATGGGTGCCCTTGCCAAACTGGTTGCAAGCGAGTGCTGACGCGATTCCATGGGTTTGTTCGCAGGCTTCGCGATAACTGTACAGTCCCGCGGCGTCCTCGAACGCGACGTTGTCGGGATAGAGCGCGGCGCCCTGGTCAAAAAAGTCGATGATACGCATTTTTGGATACCCCCTGTTGAATCCGGCCAGCGTAACTTGTCAACACGCCTACCATTTGGCATTATGCGTCAACGTACGTTCTGGTACTGTGACCGTGTCCAAAACCAAAACCTCCAGAGCAGCTGTACTTCGCGGCTTTGACGAGCTGGTGTCTGAACTGGGCGGTGACCCGGTCGAGGTAGCCGCGGCTGCGGGACTGGAACTTGCGCAATTCCGTGATCCAGACACGCTGTTGCCGATTGATCCCCTGTTCCAGATTTTGACCCTGTCCGCCCGCGCAACGGGTTGTGACCATTTCGGTCTCGAGTTGGCCAGACGGCGGGATCTGTCGAATTACTTAGGCATACTGGGTGATATCGGACGATCGGCCGCCACGGTGGGGGATGCACTGACCGAGCTGTTTAGCCTGATGAGCATCCACAGCGAGGCCACCTTGTGGCAGCTGCGGCGTGAAGGAGAGGTGGGCTACGTTATATTCTCTCTACTCGATGAATCCGGCGGTAGTTACAAACAGGTAGAACAACTGGTCATTACTATCTTCTGGCGCTTTACTGATCTTCTGGCGCAACATCAATGGCACCCCACCATGGTGGCTTTCACCTTTGCCAAGCCCAAAGACTTCCAGGTTTACCGACGCGTGTTCGATGTGCCAATTGTGTTTGATGCGGAGTTTTGCGGGGTGGTATTTCACTCTTCAGACCTGGATATCGAGCTACCCAGGCACAATAAAGGACAGCACGACAAGCTACATGCCGTTGCTCGCGGCATCAGGGACTCGAAACCCCGGAACTTGAGCGAAGAGGTTCGCACACTCATTCGCAAAAACCTGGAGCTGCACCTGGTGGGGGAGGAATATCTCACGCAGTTTTTCCCCTATGAAAAGAGGACATTACAGCGCAAGTTGAAAGCCCAGGGAACAAGCTACCGGGAACTGTTGCACGAGGTGCGAATAGTAATGGCCATGGAATTGTTGGCCGCCTCAGACATGCCCGTAACCCGCATTGCGGAGCGTCTTTGTTACAGCGACGTTGCGAATTTTACCAAGGCCTTCAGTCAACATGCCGGCGTGCCCCCCACTACCTGGCGCACGCAGATCAAAGGCGCCTTCGATCCTGATTGAATTTTTCGGGCGACTTACATATCAGTCAACGGCATCTCTATAGTGTTCAAAAAATCACCCTCAGCGTGACGCAAAATGCCAAACTCCCCTGAACGTTCCCTGCCATCCTTCGTGGCAATCGGGCAGCGACCCTTTCTCTCAGGACTTCACTATCAGGGGTGAACTATGAAATATCCGCGCTTTTCCCAGCATCCATTGGCACTGCTCATAAGTGCAGTAACGACTATTTCCGCAACGGCCCAGGAGATTCGACAGGAATCAGGTTCTCCAAGGTTGGCTCTCGAAGAAGTAGTAGTAACGGCGCAACGACGTGCGCAGTCTTTACAAGACGTGCCAGTCGCCGTGTCTGCGCTGGATGGGGACCTGCTAAGGGAGTCAGGCACCACCAATCTTCTTAACCTACAGATTCTGGTGCCTTCGCTGACAATGGAGCAGAACAAGGGCCCGGGTTTTGCAACGTTCCGAATTCGGGGCGTAGGCAACCTCGGCAATATTCCCAACTTTGAGTCCGCCGTGGGCCTGTTCATTGATGGTGCTTACCGTTCAAAGAGTGGCTTGGGCGTTGGTGAACTTGTTGACGTAGATCGAGTGGAAGTACTAAGGGGCCCGCAGAGCACCCTGTACGGGCGTAATGTGACAGCTGGCCTGATCAGTGTTTTCACCAAGCGTCCCACAGACACGCTCGAGGGCTTTGTTGAAGCCAGCGCTGGTGATTATGACGCCCAAGAGGTCAAAGCATCCGTGAGTGGGCCGCTTTCCGACAACATTCAGGGCCGATTGAGCGGCCTCTGGCGTAAGCGCGACGGCACTTTTGAAGATATCTATCAGGACAGCGAGCCGAATGAAACCGATTCCTGGACTGTTCGAGGGCAGTTGGCCTTTCAGCCCACCGATAGGTTATCCATCCTGGCTATAGGCGGTTACTCGGAGAAGGATACAGACTGTTGTAACTCCGATGTCGATCTGGGACCTGCGGGAAATGCGCTCAGTGGACTGATCATGGGCTCAGCTCCTGATGACAACCCCACTAACAGGGAGATGCAATTCAGTCAGACAAATACCTACGAGGACGAGGCGAAAGAGCTGACCCTGACAGTTGAATATAATTTTGACAACGCCGTGTTTTCTTCGCTGACCAGCTATGACGATTACGACATTTATGGGGTTCTTGATTCTGAGCAATCCCCACTCGACGTACTAACCTTCCATGACCGTCAGGAGGGCGATACCTACTCCCAGGAATTCCGCCTTACCTCCAGTGACAGTGGTGAATTCGACTGGATGTTTGGGCTGGGATATTACAAAAATGATTTCACGCGGGGGTCACTCAACGCCTCCCAGCCTACGACTGTGGTGGGTGAACACGTCCTCCTGCCGCCATTCCAGGCACCGCCGGCACTCGGCGGCCTACCAGGAGATGTTTCTTTCTTTAAGAGTACCTACGACACCGAAAACTACAGCGTATTTGGCCAGGGCAACTGGCATTTAAGTGAGCGTGTCACGCTGGGTGCGGGTGTTCGCTGGTTCTATGAGGAAAAGGATATGTCTATCGATTCCCGGGCGGAGATTGGCGTTTTCCCCAGCTACGCATTGATTACCACCGTTGCGGCGCCCGTGTCCGGCGATCGTGATACTGATCAGGTGGTCTGGAATCTCAATACACAATTCCATGCTAACGATGACACCATGCTTTACGCATCAGTGTCGCGCGGAGCCAAAGGAGGCGGCTATAACGGCGATTGGGATGCCAGGGGCAGCCTGAGCCTCGCTGGCCGTGAATTTGATGACGAGGAAGTTATGAACTACGAATTAGGCGTCAAAACGTCCCTGTTGGAGCAGCGGGTGACTGTGAATGCCAACGTGTTCTATTCAGAATTTGACGATTTTCAAAACGCCTCCTTCCTCGGTCTGAGCTTCCTTGTGCGCAACGCAGAGGAAGTCAGCACCAGCGGGCTGGAAATTGACACCGTTGCCCGGTTGACGAGTTGGCTCACGGCTGAGTTTTCCTATACGTACCTGGATGCTGAGTATGAAGAGTTTACCCAGGGCGCCTGTTACTTTGGTCGCACGCCTGATAATCCCGCGGACGGTACGTGTGACTTAAGCGGCGACACTTTGCCACTCGCCCCGGAGAATCGCTATCACCTGGGCTTGTCGGGCCACTGGGAACTCGGTGGCGGTGAGCTCTATAGCCGGGCGGACTACAGTTGGACTGACGACACTGATACCGACAACGCATTGGATCCGCGAGGGGTGCAGGAGAGTTATGGCATTCTCAATGGCCGTATCGGTTGGCGCAATGATTCACTGGATGTGGCGGCCTGGGTAATGAATGCAACAGACGAAGACGTTGTGACCTTGAGCGGGCCCCAGACGCTGTTTGGTAGTGTCGATGGTGGCCGCCAGGTTTACCTCAATGATCCTAAAACCTACGGCGTAACAGTCCGCTATAGTTTCTAGGATGAAGCGTATATCTAGAGAAGTAGAAAACTCGTCCCGTATTGTTGCCGGTATCTTGTTGACGGTCCTCTCTGCAAGCTCGATCCCGGCGTGGGCGGGGAATGATGGTGACGATGGTCTGCAGTGGTCATTTTCGCCCTACATCTGGGGCATGGACACCGAGGCAGATGTCAGCATCAACGACCTATCGGTCAACGAGGAACTAAAGTTTTCCGATGTCATCGACAAGGTTGAGATGGCATTTCAGGGCCACCTCGAAGCAAATACCGATCGGTTTGGATTTTTCACTGATGTAACCTACTTTTCCGTAGCCGATGACGGGAGTCATGGCAGTGTACAAGTAGATGCGGGAATAACATTGAGCATTTATGAGGTGGCGGCTATATACAAGATTCATGGCACGCCACTTGAGGGCTTTTCCATCTTTGGAGGGGCGCGTCACTTATCGGTCGAACAAGACTTCTCACTGCGCGGAGAAGGCGAGCGCAGATTGCAGTACAGCAGCTCAAGTAGTACGAATCTTACAGATGGCATGCTCGGCGCCCGCTACCAAGTGCGCATCTCAGAGCGCTGGCAACTAGGGCTGAGAGGTGATTATGCGGCGGGTGACACTGATGGCGTCTGGAATCTGGTGGCGCTGTTTGGCCGCGATTTCAAGACAAAAAGGGTCAGTGGCTCCGCGCTGGTCGGTTACCGTTACATGCAGATGGATCTGGACGCTGGAGCCACTGAATCCGAATACACACTCTCTGGGCCAATCATCGGTCTACGTATTGCTTTTTGAGTTATCTATCGGTTCCGCTTTTTGAAGAAATTTGACCGCGGTTTCAGGCTAGGGTAGTTCCATGAATTTCGTTCTCCAGAACTTAGTGACAGGGCAGCAACAATGAGCGATAACAACCACAAAAGCGGCCGGCAAGATCTGTCCAGGCGATCTTTTATACAAGCTGCGGGCGCCGCCTCCCTGGGGCTTGGAAGCAATGTTGGCGCGTGGGGCGGAGAATCAAGTCTAATAGCAAAAAAACCAAATACAGCGAGTGCTGTCTCCGAAGCAGCTGATGGACCGCATAACATACTCTTCATTCTTACCGATCAGGAACGCTACTTCGATCCGACTGAATACCCAGTCGGCTACAGCTTACCCGGTCACGCTCGACTGCAGGCGAGAGGCCTCACATTAACTAACCATCAGATCAATTCCGCCGTGTGTACCTCTTCACGCTCTGTTATCTATACGGGACAGCACATCCAGCACACAAGGATGTTTGACAATACCGGTTTTCCTTGGATAGAGAGTATGAGTACTGAGATTCCGACTCTTGGAAAGATGCTTGGTGAGGCTGGCTATTACGCTGGCTACAAGGGTAAATGGCACTTGTCAGATGAATTGGGTACTGAAGACGAGTATGCACTGCCGCAGGAGGAGCTGACCGCGATCATAGAGCGCTATGGCTTTAAGGACTATATCGGGATCGGTGATGTCATCGGTGAAACTCAAGGCGGCTACCTAAATGACGATATGATTGGAGCTCAGGCTCAGCGCTGGTTGCGGCTGCGCGGACAACCCATGGCCCAGCAGCGTAAGCCCTGGTTCCTGGCCGTCAACCTCGTTAATCCTCACGATATCATGTTTTACAACACCGACGCTCAGGGCCAATCTATTCAGGCGATCCCGAAGCCACTGATGCCAATCGCTCCAGCGCCAGACAACAGGCATTACCAACAACAGTGGGAATTCGAGCTACCCACAACTCGACACGAGTCATTCGACAGGCTTGGGCGTCCGACCGCTCACAAGGAGTACCAGATGTCGAATGCGGCGTTGGTTGGGAATATTCCTAACCAGGACAGCCGCTGGCATCGATACCTGAACTACTATTTCAATTGTTTGCAGCACTGCGACAGTGCGGTCGACAACATACTCAGTGAACTCAGTGCACTGAACCTGGACCGCAACACCATCGTAGTTATGACCTCCGACCACGGCGAACTGGGTGGGGCGCATGGTATCCGTGGAAAAGGGTCTACTGCCTACAGGGAACAGAACCACGTTCCGCTCATAATCTCACATCCCGGATATCCGCAAACCCACGGTCAGCAGTCAAATGCTCTGACCTCACATCTAGATCTTGCACCAACGCTGCTCCACTGGGCGGGAACCACACAGAATGCGCGGTCCATCATTGGGCGCGATCTTCATGGCCATGATCTAACGCCTCTTCTAACAACGGGGTCTCGGGCGGGGGTCAACGACATACGGGAGGGCTCTCTCTACTGCTTCAATATGTTCCTCGGTCTCGACAGCCAGCTCGTACGTAATGTGCAAGCCTATCTGAACTCCGGACGCCCCGGGAACAAACTTGCTGAGCAGGGCTACAGACCCGATTTCAGCAAGCGCGGAGCCGTTCGCAGTGTGTTCGACGGCAGATACAAATACACTCGCTACTTTTCGCCCCGGGAACACAATCAACCGACGACACTAGAAGGTATATTCAAGCTCAACGATGTCGAGCTTTTCGATCTTAACCATGACCCGAACGAAAGTAATAACCTCGCCACTGACCGGAGACGGAACGGCGCTTTACTTTTGGCGATGAATGAAAAGATGAATGCGCTTCTCAATGCCGAGGTGGGCGAGTCGGACGACGGCGGTTTTCTGCCAGGGGAAAACGCCAACTGGGCAGCGACGAGCTTTGATGCCTGATTTCTGTGGTCCTATTCGCACGAGCTGGACGAGTACTAGCCCCAACTACATAGACCCCCCAGCCTGCTCAAGCCACTCCCCAGACTTCTCAACAACACCACCCCAAACTTCCCCCGCATCAGGCAACTGCGGATCACAGACACTGTGCATTGCGTCATCTGTGCCTGTCAGTAGTGCCCGAAGAGCAAAGTCATCGGGCCATGGGGCAGTAATGGGCTGGCGTAAAGTTGTGCAGAGGTGGGCACTCTGGAGCACCATGCCCACAGAGTCAGGCAGTTAATGTGAGTTTGCGTAGTCGCAGGGAGTTGCCAATCACTGATACCGAGCTAAAACTCATCGCCGCTGCTGCAATCATGGGTGACAGCAAAATACCAAATGCAGGAAACAGGACGCCAGCTGCTACCGGAACACCCAGAGCATTGTAAACAAAGGCAAAAAACAGATTTTGTCGAATATTGGCCAGTACCGCGTTACTGAGTTGAACGGCTTTTACGATGCCGGAGAGGTCGCCATTCACCAGAGTGATTTCGGCGCTTTCCATTGCCACATCGGTTCCTGTGCCCATCGCTATGCCGATATCAGCCTGCGCCAGAGCCGGGGAATCATTAATGCCATCCCCGGTCATGGCAACCACCTTGCCCTCCGCTTGTAGTTGCTTGACCCGGTTGAGCTTGTCCTCGGGCAAACACTCGGCCTGAAAGTCACTCAGCTCCAGTTCAGCCGCTACCACCGAAGCGGTATGGTGA
>JBALVT010000037.1:0-27742 GCA_036961345.1 Halioglobus sp. | reverse complement strand
CAATTGTTTTGGCTCAGGTGGATTGTAATGTTCTATACGCGCTGGGAGTCAGTGCTGTCCATCTTTTGAACGCCTTCCTGAACGCGGCGCTGTCATGGTAGCCCAGCAAACCGGCTACGGATTCAACCGATTGCCTGGACTCGCCCAGATAGCGCTGGGCCAATTCAAGTAAAACCTGGTCTCTTATCGTACGGTAGCTGGTGTGTTCTGCGTCGAGGCGGCGCGCCAGAGTGCGTTTTGAGACGAACATTGAGCGAGCAACTTTCTCTTCGCTGACCGTTTCGGGAGGTTGTGTCAGCAGTAAGGTGCGAACGCGGTCGCTCATCGAGCGTGCGGTGTGCGGGGTTTGCTGCAGCAGTTTGCTACACAGGTCCTGGGCGACCTGATAGGCATGAGTGTCGCCACATACGTTGGCTACATTTGCCAGGGAGGCGGGCAGGGAGTATGCGGTTCTGCTGCAGGAGAACTGATACGGAGAGTGGATATAAAGCGCGTAGTCGCTTCCATAGTCTGGAGGGTCGTAGTCGAACTCTGTGATGCCCTCGTCTACAGAGCGTCCTATAACGGCTTCGACCAGCGATTGAATCACCAGAATGAAACACTCGCACATGGAGCGCCTGACTTCCTCCTTGGCAGTGAGGTTGATCCTGTAAACGCATGACAAGTAGTTTTTATCCTGGATGATTTCAAAAGTCGCTATCGGTAAGCGCACCGGTAGAAAGTCTCTCAGAGACCGCAAAGAACTCAAAAGATCCGGACTGCTCAGTGCCAGGTACCCCAGTGGCCCATGTGACGAGGGTTGTAGCTCGGCACCAAGGCGCAATCCAAAGGTATCGGTATTCATGAGTCTTTGGCCATTGGCCATTATCGTCAATTGCTGCTGTCCGGTAATAAATGTCTCGTCGCCGGGCATCAGGATGTCGGTGGGCAGCCCGGTTCCGCGCAGTAGATCAGGTAAGTCTCTTTCCTGTAACCCAAGAATGCGTGCGATGATGCGGGCATAGGTACTGGGAATGGGGAGCTCATTTTTTAGTGAGGGCAAGGGAATCTCCACTTTCTATATTGGCAAATAATAACCCCTTTGTGGCAAAAAATAACCTCTTTTTTGTCCACGGAAAACGTAAAGTAGCTCCACCAACTAAAGCGAGAGGGAAGATGATGCCAAGTATCACTTTAATAGAGTTCACCGGTGAGACACACACCATAGAAGCCGAGATTGGAAAATCTCTCATGCTCAATGCAATCGACCAGGGCATACCCGGCATCGATGCCGATTGCGGCGGCGCTGGTGCCTGTGGCACCTGTCATTGTTTCGTCGAGTCGCAGTGGCAAGGTTCGACCGGAGAGGCAGATGCCCTGGAAGAGTCTATGCTGGGTATGCGTCCCGATCGTACAGAATATTCGCGCTTGAGTTGCCAGATCGACGTGTCCTCTGATATGGATGGACTAATTGTTCGTTTACCAGAAGATCAAATGTAGCCGCCAAAGGACAAAATTATGATAACTAACGATCAATTAGCCGACCCCTGGACAATGCCGCTGGAAGATATCGATGTCAGCGAGCCAACCCTTTATTCCCAAGACGCCTGGCGACCTTATTTCGCCCGGCTGCGAGAACAGGATCCCGTGCATTACCAGGCGACCAGCCCCTTCGGTCCGTTTTGGTCGATCACCCGCTTTGCGGACATTGTGGAAGTGGACAAAAACCACCAGGATTTTTCTTCCGAGCCGACCATTATTATTGGTGATCTCGGTGATGACTTACCGGTAGAGCAGTTTATTTCCATGGACCCGCCCAAGCACGATGTGCAGCGCCGAGCAGTGCAGCCGGTGGTGGCGCCAAAAAATCTGAAAGATATGGAAGGGCTGATACGCTCCCGGGTATGTACTATTCTGGATGATCTTCCCGTAGGTGAAACCTTCGATTGGGTAGAACATGTGTCGATTAATTTGACGACGCAGATGTTGGCGACCCTGTTCGATTTTCCCTTTGAAGAGCGTAGCAAGCTAACCTATTGGTCGGATCTTGCCGCCGGTACGCCGGAACTCACCGGTGGAGACGGCGATCCAGAAGAGAGAATGGCGGGTATGCAGGATTGCCTGGCAACCTTCACAAGAATCTGGCACGAGCGAAAGGCCAGTGGTGAAGACAGTATGGATCTCATCAGCCTGATGCAGCGAGACCCCAATACGGGAGACATGGTAGACCGTCCCATGGAATTTCTCGGTAATATATTGTTGCTGATTATTGGCGGCAACGACACCACTCGCAATTCTGCTACGGGTGGTGTGCTGGCCTTGAATGAGAACCCGGCTGAGTATGAAAAACTGCGTGCTAATCCGGCGTTGATACCCTCTATGGTGTCCGAGGTTATCCGCTGGCAGACGCCTCTTGCCCATATGCGCCGAACCGCAACGCGCGATGTTGAGTTTCAGGGTAAGCAGATTCACAAGGGCGATAAGGTGGTGATGTGGTACCTGTCGGGCAATAGAGATGAAGACGCGATTGATAACGCAGATGAATTTATCATCGACCGCGCAAACCCTCGCCATCATATTTCATTCGGCTTTGGTGTTCATCGCTGTATGGGAAACCGTTTAGCGGAGATGCAGTTACGCATTCTTTGGGAGGAGATCATGAAACGATTCAGCTTTGTGGAAGTCGTGGCGGAGCCGGAGCGTGTTCGTTCAAACTTTGTGCGCGGGTATGCCACTTTGCCGGTAAAATTGCACGCTCTTTGACCGCGCACTTTCGTGCAAACTTTGTATTTTTCTAAGCTTCGGCACTGCCTGGTACAACCAGGCAGTGCATTTATACATTTCTTCGACGTTTCGAACAATTGCCCCCGGCGCGTTATTCTGACTGTAGTTACGCCTGCAAATCGGTTAACTTAGCATCCTCAAAGATAACGCTGGATACACCAGCATAGTCTCACGATGGAATGCCAATATGTATAAAACACTAAGTGCTTTGCTGGTTAGTTTGCTTATTTTCAGCAATGTTGCGCTCGCCGAGAAAACCGTTACCTTGAGTGCCAGTACAAGCCCACCGTATTCAGACAGGCAACTGCCCGAGCAAGGGCTCGCAATGGAGATCGTAAGCCATGTCTTCAAGCAGGCAGGGTATGAGCCGCAGATTAATTTCGAAATTTGGCCGCGGGCAATGGAGGGTGTGAGTGTTGGCCTTTTTGATGCCCTTGCTGCCGCCTGGTATACACCGGATCGCGCCGAGGAATATCTGTTTAGTGAGCCTTATCTTACCAGTAAGCTAATCCTGTTGAAGTTGCGTTCGGACCGATCAAACTATCGCAATGTTTCAAATTTGCGGGGCAGGCGACTGGGCACACAGGTGGATTTTGCCTACGGTGTAGATTTTGACGCGATCCAGGGCCTACAACTTGTGCCGGAAAATCACGCCATTCAGAATTTACTGGGATTGCTTAACGGCAAGGTGGATGTGGTGATTGGCGATCAGCGCACGCTGGCAATGCAGTTACATTCCTATCTGCCCGGGGATATCCAAAAATTTGAAGTGGTCGATATCAATCTGCCATCTCGCGACAGACATGTTGCTGCCAGTCGCGCTATCGAGGGCGAGGACGCTTTGATAACAGCGTTCAACAAGGCGCTAGCCCAGACTCGCAAGGACGGTTCGTACCAGGCAATCGTGGCCAAGTGGGACAAAATGCATCCGATAAACTGAGTCAAAATTTCGGCGGCCGACAGTGCTTGTTGGTCTCCGCCTTTACCGCAGTCGAAACGGGAGCGTCAATGTGCTTAGGTTTTTTATAGTTGCCCTGGTCGTCATACTGCAGGCATGTGCCAGCAGCCGTCCTGAGCTCTCCAAGCTGTATAAAACCTCTGAATCATCCGGTACTGAACCACCGGTCATACTTATTCATGGCGCCTTTGGCGGCCGACTCTGCGATTCTCAAGGCCAGGAGTACTGGCCCGGCAAGTTTTCGAAAATTCTTTTCGGAGATTACGGATCACTGGCTTTACCTATAGCTGACATCTCCCAGCCCGGCGCAATGAACACGCTGGGAATTTGCGGGCTCACCGACACTGTCGCCGGGAAAGATTTTTACGGTGCGATCGAATCGACACTAACGGGCGCAGGTGGTTACCTGTTTACTGAAGCGGGTACTCCCGTTGAGAGCGGGCATCGGCGCTACTATCGTTACGTGTATGACTGGCGCCAGGACAATAGCCGAAGCGCAGCTGGGCTGGATGCTCTGGTGGATCAAATTCGAAGAGATCACGGCAACCAGAAATTGCAGGTTGATATTGTCGCGCACAGTATGGGAGGTTTGGTAACGCGTTATTGGCTGCGTTACGGTGATGTCGACGTATTGGGCGGCAATGATTTCCCAATCAACAATCACGGGGCGGAAAAAACGCGTAAAGTCATACTTGTCGGTACGCCTAACCTCGGGTCGAACAGTGCATTGCAGCAAATACTTGAGGGTGCAGACTTTGGCATTAACAAGATCGCTTCAGAAGTACTGTTGACCTATCCAAGTGCTTATCAATTGATGCCACATCCTATTGTAGATTCGGTTCTTGGGACTAATGGTGAGCCTTTGCAGCGTGATATTTACGATTTGGATATATGGCGAGCGCTACAGTGGGGGCCATTCAATCCGATTTTTCGGCAACGTTTGGCGTCCCAAAATTGGTCCGAGGAGCAGCTTGTCGCGCTCGAGGATTATGTTGGCGTACAGCTCGAAAGAGCCCGTCGCTTTGTCTGGTCATTGACCACAAAAAATGATGGGGAGCGGCAGGAATTAGTCGTTTTCGGCGGTGACTGCGTGCCCACCCCTGCCAGAATTTTAATTGAAGATATCGCCGATGAATCACATGTGAGGCTCTGGCCCGACGAAGTCAAACTGACGTCGGGCAATATTGACTATCACTCAATCATGCTCGAACCCGGCGATGGAGCTGTTACCAAGGCATCTCTGCTCGCTAGAACGGCGTTGGACCCCAGCATCCCTCGTCATCGCTACAGTGACTTTCCTTTGGATTATGCCGTGATGTTTTGCGGTGACCATGCGGACCTGCCCGGAAATTTGACCTTTCAGGATAACCTGCTGCACATCTTGCTGAGCCGCTAATCAGTTGATATTACGGAGCTCATTGAGCTTGTCTATGTAGTGGAAATGGACAACAATCACTGGCCATAAAAACCTCTAGCGAGACTCGCCTATGAAACTCGGATTGGCATTAATTAATACCGCTTTTAGCGCAAAGCCTGCGTTGGACCTGGAGCTTGTGCGCCTGGCCGAAACCCTTGGTTTTGATTCGGTGTGGGCGGCGGAAGCGTATGGCTGCGATGCGGTTACCTCGGCCACCTGGTTGGCGGCTCATACCTCGACCATCAAAGTGGGTACTGCCATTATGCAGATTCCAGCGCGTTCACCGGCCTCCGCCGCCATGACAGCCATTGGGCTTGATGCACTATCCGGCGGTCGTTTTATTCTTGGGTTGGGTAGCTCCGGGCCTCAAGTGGCGGAGGGCTGGCACGGTGTTGCCTATGACAAGCCACTGGGGCGAACACGTGAGTATGTCTCGATTGTGCGCAAAATACTCGAGCGTAAGGAGCCCTTGCAGCACCAGGGCTATCACTACCAATTACCCATGAGCGGACCCAATACCACGGGCGCCGGGAAACCCTTGAAGAGTGTTGCCCATGGCAACCCCGATCAACCGATCTTCCTGGCCTCCATAAGTCCGGGTGGAATTCGCTGTGCCGCCGAGATAGCCGATGGTGTGTTGTTGTCGTTTCTTGACCCTACTGATACCTATGATGTGGTCGATAAGTTTGTCGCCCAGGGCTTGGCCAAAGAAGCTGCCAGATGCACCCGCGAGTCGTTCACGGTAAGCACAATGGTCAATGTGATTGTAAATGATGACGTAGATGCGGTTCATAACATGATGAAGGGGGCCATGGCACGGCAGCTCGGCGGTATGGGTTCCAAAGGAAAAAACTTCTATGCTGAGTTTGCCCGAAGAATGGGCTATGACTCAGAAGTGGAGCAGATACAAAATCTGTACCTGTCCGGTGAAAAGATAAAAGCGGCTGAAGCCGTGCCAGTGGAGTTGATAGAGCGCACCAACTTAATTGGTCCTGTGGAAAGAATTAAAGAGCGTTTGGCACCCTGGCGCGCCGCGCAGAGCCGTGGGTCCCTGGATATGATGACACTAACCTCCACGCAACCTGAGGCCCTGCGCATTATGGCCCAGGAGTTACTTTAAAAATGTCCTTACAGCCAATGTTGTCGCGTGCTTTGCATGCTCGGCAATCATTCGCTGAATATCAGTGCGCCGTCGTCGAATTTCGCTTCGCCCCGTAGTTTTTTGTCCTTTTTATAATCCTGAGTGTTGAGCCAGGGGGCTTTGTCTCCCTGCTTTGGAAAAAGTGGCATTACTCGCTGCATATAACCAGCGGAGAAGTCATCTATCCAGGGCCGGGGCACCATGTCCTGGTCCTCCTCGCGCAAGGTGGGTGTGACCTGGTTGTATCCATCGCTCTCCATGTGATTGATCATGCGGCAAAAATTTTCAGCGGTTAAGTCAGCGCCCAGTGTCCAGGAGGCATTAATGTAGCCAAAGGTATTCACCAGATTGGGTACACCGCTGTACATGAGTCCTCTGTAGGTCCAGGTTTTGCTAAAGTCGATAAGCTTGCCGTCTACTTCGAATTCCGCCTCGCCCATTTGCACCATATTTAAGCCAGTGGCTGTAACTATGATATCTGCTTCAAGCTCTTCGCCGGACTGAAGTTTAATGCCGGTGGGCGTAAAGGTGTCGATTTGATCAGTTACTATCGAAGATTTTCCTGAATTTAGAGACACGAACAGGTCACCATCGGGCACCAGGCACATCCGCTGGTCCCAGGGGTTATAGCTGGGCGTAAAGTGTTTATCGATATCACAATCTGCATCGAGCTCTTTGCGCAGCGCTTTCATTATCATTTCTTTCACTTTATCGGGTTTGGTTCTGGTGCGACTGTAGAACCAGTCCCCACGAGTGATATTCTTCCAGCGAGTGACCGCGTAGGCCCATTTCTCTGGCATGATCTTTCGCAAAAAATTGGCCAGCTTGTCTTCGAATGGTCTAGACATCATATAGGTGGGAGAGCGCTGCAACATTGTTACGTGTTCCGCCTGTTCAGCGAGAACCGGCATAAGTGTCACTGCAGTAGCACCGGAGCCTACGATCACAATTTTTTTATTTTTGTAATCCAGGTCCTCCGGCCATAGCTGCGGGTGTATCAGTTTTCCGGCAAATTGCTCCCGGCCGGGGAATTCGGGTGTAAAGCCTTCCTTGTATTGGTAGTAGCCGGCGCACATCAGCAGGTATTTACAGGTGTAACGGATGTCCGGCTGATCGTCTCCGGGTTGTACGCAAATTGTCCATAGAGCCTTTTCGCTTGACCACGACGCTTTGCTTACCCTATGCCGGTAGCGAATGTTTTTACTGATGTTGTTTTCGCGAGCTGTCTCGTTGATATATTCGAGAATGGCCGGCCCCTCAGCAATGGCCTTTTTTGCCAGCCAGGGTTTGAATTTGTAACCCAGCGTGTGCATATCGCTGTCTGAGCGAATACCCGGGTACTTAAACAAGTCCCAGGTGCCGCCCATCTGCTCTCGGGCTTCCAAAATGAGATAGTTTTTGCCCGGGCAGTTTTTTTGTAAGTGGTAGCCGGCACCTATTCCTGACAATCCTGCACCTACAATGATTACGTCAACGTGTAGATCGCTCATAATGAATCCCTTCAGGTGGTTTTCGGCCTAATTAGATGTGTTTTGACACAGCCATGCTCATTTTATTTTTGTTCTTTGTCAAATCGAATTCGTAGGCACCTGTCGCGGTCCGTAGTCATCTCCGCTGGATATCCTGTCCCACTGATTAACGTGCGGTGACCGAGTACTTCGCCACAATTTTGACAGTAATGCTTAAAGAATCAGCTCGGCCATATCTCTCAGATGCTGCTTATCTGTCGTTGCTACCAGCAATGTCGTAATACGAGAGTCACGCCATATTTGCAGGCGTTCCTTGATGCGTTCCCGTGGGCCGATAAGTGCCAGAGAGTCCGCCAGTTCATCGGGTATTACCTGTGCGGCTTCGTCGCGCTTGTCTTCAAAAAACAGTTGCTGAATTCTGTCCGCTTCCTCCTGGTAGCCCATTCTGCAGAACAGATCCTTGTGGAAATTGGTGCTTTTGGCCCCCATGCCGCCAACATAAAAGCTCAGGTAATACTTTACAGCGAGAAGGCCCGCGTCAATGTCATCGGTGATGTTGACAGTAACCATCTGGTTTATCTCAAAATTGGGCGGTGCATTTTTCAGGGACTCTTCGTACACGCTTTCGTCGTAGGGGTTGTAAAATAGTGGAATCCAGCCATCGGCTATTTCTGTTGAGAGGGCGATATTCTTCGGGCCCTCTGCGCCCATGAAAATCGGGATGTCGCTACGCAGCGGGTGCACAATGGACTTTAGGGGTTTGCCCAGTCCCATGCCATCACTGCCGGGGTAAGGTAGAGGATAGTGGGGCCCCTCGTTGGTAACAGGCCCCTGACGTGCCAGAACCTGGCGCACGATATCGATATACTCGCGGGTTCTGGCCAGCGGTTTAGGGAAGGGTTGTCCGTACCAACCTTCCACCACCTGTGGACCGGATACCCCGAGCCCCAGCATGAAACGGCCATTCGATAACAGGTCCAGACTTAGGGCGTGCATGGCGCAGGATGTGGGTGTACGTGCGGAAAGCTGGACCACAGCGGTGCCTAGTTTGATTCTTTCTGTTTGTGCGCCAATCCAGCATAGTGGGGTGAATGCGTCATTGCCCCATGCCTCGGCGGACCAAACGGAGTCGTAGCCCAGGCGTTCAGCTTCCTGGGCCATTTCTACAAAATTGGGATTAGGTGCAGCGGCCCAGTAACCCTGGGCAAGTCCCAGCTTTAAATCGCCCATTACGAACTCCATTATGTTGTTATTGAGTGAATGTACAGGGGAACATTATTGCCCGAACTCCAACAAAAAGTAAGTGCTGTAGGCCAGTTGGCACTTATTGAAGGGGCTTTTTGGTGCCTTTATGGGCCAGATAAGCAGGAACCATGTCGCGCTCGCTGTCTTCAATGCGCTCAGCCAGGTATTGCATCCATTCGCCAAATCTGGGGTTGTTCTGTTCCGTGCGTGTTTCTGCGAGCCATCGGTCGAGCTTTTTCCACATCATCAGAAGCAACCCTCCGGCCAGTTCCTGAGTCATGCAAAATGAGGCCAGTTCCCTGTGGACCAATAGTCCCATGGTTTCAAATGTCATGCCGATGACCTGAGCGGCCTGTTCATATTCGTTGTCGAGAGATTGCAGGGTTGCGAGGCTGACACTGTCGGGCAATTTCCCAATGAGAGTAACGGCCTTGCCAACCTCCGGTTCGGAAAATTTACGACACAGCTCTGCCGCCACCTGGTTTTTCTGACGTTTGCGGTATTCCATAATCTGAAATATGGCAAAGGCCGCTCCCATAACAATGGCTGCGGCACTGAATATATCTGCCATTGCAGCATAGTGTTGGAGTGATTCCATGACGAGGCTCCGTGAGTTTTGAAAATGATTGTTCGGTAGTCACATCGGCTGGGCTCATGCGCGAAAATTACACAAGCTGTTCGGCTTGGTCGTTGCTAATAGGCCTGCCGACACACAAGGCATCGCGAAGTGTCGCTGGCATTTTTTTAAAGTCTGAATCTGGTCTGACGCCCAGCGAATCGACAAGCGTGGCAAAAAAACAACGGGCGCTGGCAATGGCCATGATGTCAAAGACTGTATCGTCGCTATAACCCAGATGCCGCAGCACGTTAATATCGGACTGGGAAATACTCGCTGAATTCGTTGCGACCTTCTTTGCCAGTTGCATCATCGCTTGCTGGGCTGGACTGAGATGTTCGCTCATTTCATTGTTGACTATGTCTGCTAAATCATCCGCTTCGAAGCACCTGGACTCCAGTTTACGGCCATAGGCCAGCGCACAGTAAGAACTGCCCAGGGCCTGTGATGCGGCGAGTGTTACCAGGTCGAAGGTCTGTTGGTCCACGGACTCTTCGAGGCAATGTAGAAGACCTGCCCAGGCTTTCATCAGCTCCGGGCGGTGACTAAACACTTTGGCGTAGTTCGGCACGAATCCCCAAGACGCTTGCTGCCTTAGATACATATTTTTTACCTGCCCTGAACATTGGGCGACGGGGACGGTGTCGATGAATGGCATTTTTTACTCCTATATTCGAAACTGGCTGATTTGAATTTCTTTTCCCATGCGGGAATAGTCTCCAGCGGCTCGCTGACGCCGAAATTCCCCCCAGTTTATTGCGCTGTAACGGGGTGGATGGTCGCTATCAATCGTCGCCGGCAAGGGCTGGTACTGAGTTTTATATTTCGGGTTGAAAAAGAAAGGGGCGCTGAATCTTTCCATCTGACAATTTGCAGCTGCCCTATGCAGAGGGGCCGTGTAACGATCGTTAGACCAGACCTGAATTATGTCGCCGATGTTAACCACAAGGGCGCCGCCTGAAATGCGCAGCCATCCGCCTTGATGAAATATCTCCAGACCGGATCGTTGCTCTTGCAACAGTAGAGTCAGTGCGCCCGCATCGGTATGTGGGTTGACGCCGAGAAAACCTTCCGTGGCCGGTGCGTCATCCATCGGGAAAGCGGGACTGGGGCAGGGCGGATAGTAGTTTAGCCTCAGAAAGCTGGTATGGTTTGGGCGGAAAAATGCGCAGGTTTCAGTGACGGTAGCGCCGAGGTTCTCCGCGATTGCACCCAGCAAATCGAATGACATTTTCTCGCATAGCGCGAAATGTTCCGAAAGTGTTTTTTCGAAACCGGTTGGCGCATCGGTCCATTGGGGTTGTTTGTCCGGACCATCGGCCAGGCCGTAATCATAGATCTCTTTCCAGTCCTGCGTTTCGCGTGTGAGTTCGCTGTCGTAGTAGCCCCATGGATTAGCCTCGGTGCGCGCCACGTGATTTTTTTGTTTCTTGGTCTTGCCAAAAAAACCGTGCATCGCTTCAGACAGCGCACTGCGCTGCGCCTGAGAAACAGGATGTCCCACCAGTTCGAATGCCCCCCAGGTGCGGCATGCATTGTCCAGGGCTCGCAGGGTCTTTGCCTCGTGCAGTGTCGCGAAATTGATCACCGGTAATCTTTTGTCAAACATCACAGGCTCCTAGGCGCTTTTTCGCGGTTGCAGCCATTGCGGCATCAGTTTGTTAAGTTCTGGTTTTGCATCGTGGTTATAGGAGACAGCTGCATCATTTAGTTTTGCTTGCAATGAACCATCTTCGTAGGCTGAAAAAAGCTCAGTGGCCCCACCGATGTGAATTCCGCCCACGAATATTTGCGGAATAGTATTGGTCTGTAAGTCAGCTGCCAGTACTTGACGAATTTTCCCCCCGGCATCGTTTTCCTGCAGATCAACACAGTCCAAATCTACACTCTCGTAGTCGACCTCCAGAAGTTTGAACAGTTTTCGTACCGACCAGCAAAATTCACACCATTCCAGTGCAAACATAACAACAGGCTTTTTGCTCACCATATTGTCGACGAATAACCTTGCCTGAGGATTGAGTTCCACGGGTACAGCTGGCGCTGTTTTTGCGGGCCGTGTTGGGGGAGGCGCAGTCACAAACTGACCCGCGGGTGTTGAGTGGGAAAGTGCCAATTCCTCGGCGTTCATTTCTTCTATGATGTCTTCAAACAGAGGTGTCGACATATAACGTTCACCCGTATCGGGAAGCATGCAGACAATGTTGGTTCCAGGTTCTGAGCGAGACGCCACTTCAAGTGCTGCGGCGAGGGTCGCGCCAGCTGAAATGCCCGTGAAAATGCCTTCTTTTTGCGCCAGGGCCCGAGACAGATACAGTGCATCGTTACCGGCAACCGGTATAATTTCGTCAATAGACTGCGTTTGAACAGCCCGCTCGGTGAGGCTCGATACAAAATCTGGACTCCAGCCCTGCATCATGTGGGGACGAAAGTGAGGGTGACTGGCACTTGCCTCGCCTTCGGCGTTGCGCGGTTGAGCAACGCCACTGCCCAGCAGGGGGGAATTATCGGGTTCGGCGACAATTATTTTTGTATGCGGGCTGTCCTTTCGAAAGCGCCGCGATACACCATTGAGTGTGCCTCCCGTGCCGAACCCACTGACCCAATAATCCAATTGTTCACCGCTGAAATCGTCGAGGATTTCCTGGGCGGTGGTACGGCTGTGAACCTCGGCATTGGCATCATTGTCGAACTGGCGACATAAGTAATAGCCATGTGCTTGCGCCAGTTCCACCGCTTTGGCCAACATACCGGTGCCTTTTTGGGCAGCGGGGGTCAGCACGACCTTGGCACCTAAAAAACGCATCAACCGGCGTCGTTCAACGCTAAAGCTTTCAGCCATGACGACTACCAAAGGATAGTTTTTCTGTGCGCATACCATCGCCAGTGCTATGCCTGTGTTGCCACTGGTAGCCTCTATCACCGTTTGTCCAGGTTGTAATTCACCGCTGCGTTCAGCGGCTTCGATTACCGCCAGCGCCATGCGGTCTTTAATTGACCCCATGGGGTTAAAAGACTCAACTTTTACGTAGACGTTGACCCCTTCCGGAGCAAGTTTATTCAGGCGGACCAGAGGGGTTCGACCAATTGTTTCCAAAATGTTGTTATAGCGCGCCATGATGCTCTCCTGAGTGGTTTTTTGTGGCAGTGGGGGTAGATTGCACTGCTATCGGATGAGCCAGCGTTGGAGTCACCGTGGTATTTAGGGTTTTTCCGTGGAATTTCGCCTACTTGCTGTGCAAAGGCTTGTGCCGCGCGGGTTTGCGGGTAAGCTTAGCGGTGTATAAAAAGAGTCCGGTCAGTTTATGGATGAATTGGAAATCCAGTTTCTAGGTGAAATTAGGGTGTCACGTGGGGCGCAGGAGCTTGGCCTGCCGCCTTCCAGGAAGACCCGTGGCTTACTCGCGTTTCTAGCTATGGACCCTCGTAGCTACCGCAGGGAGCACTTGTGCGAGCTGCTGTGGGAAATACCGGATGACCCCAGGGGCTCACTGCGCTGGAGTCTGTCAAAACTGCGCCGATTAGTGGATAGCGATGTGAATATCCGGATAGTGGCGGACCGGAGCACAGTTGCATTTGAGCCTCAGGGCGTGCCAATTGATGCTCTGGATCTTTTGTTATTGGTGAAACAGGACCTTGCGGCGCTTCCCCTCGACGAGCTCAAGCATGCCGCCGATCGTTACCAGGGCGTTTTTCTCGAAGGTCTGGACCTGGACAATTTTCACGAATTCTATACCTGGTGTATTGGTCAGCGTGAGCAGGTAACACAAGCGCAAATACAGGTTCTTGGAAACCTTGTGCAACGTCTCCAGTCAGAGCCAGAGCAGGCTTTGGAGTACGCCCGTAAACTGGCTGCCTTGGCTCCCACGGATGAGGCAGCGCAGATGGCGTTAATTGATCTGCTGGGTGTTACAGGGCGTGAGCAGGAGGCCTTACAGCAAAATCGGCAAGCCAGGCACCAGCTCGCGGAAGTAGGTATCGACTTCTCACACAAAGCAGATCGAACGCGTGTTCATCACAGTATCAAAGCGCCCAAGGGTGTAGATCTAATGACGATTCCGGCTCCTCGGAAAGAGGTCATGCAGTATGTGAGCGAGCGGATCTATGGTCGCGACAACGAAGTTCGTGCACTGGTCGCGGGTTTTGATAAGGTCTGTGAGCAATCTCGCGCAAAGTTGGTTTTGTTGCGCGGCGAACCGGGTATCGGCAAGAGTCGCATGCTGCAAGTGGGACGGGATTTGGCGGAAAAGTTGTCTACCTGTGTGTTGGCTGCTGACGCCTTTGAGTCGGAAATAGTAAGGCCTTTTGCGCTGTGGAATGACGCGATTCGTCGCAATCAGCACGTCGACGTACCGGCACTGTTTGTCTCTGATGTACCTGAGTCCAGAGATCACGTTTTTGCCGGTCTGAGCGAATTGATTGCCACTCAATGTGCCTCCGGGCCGGTGTTGGTTAGCTTTGATGATCTACAGTGGTGCGATGAATCCAGCGCCGCCGCGCTGCACTACGTGATGCGGATGAATCGGGATAGGCCATTGTACGTGTTAGCCGGAGCACGAGAAGCAGAGCTGCGTGACAATACTCCTGTTAATCAGGCCATACGTGGCCTGCGGCACGAGGGGTTGTTAGAGGATATATTTCTGGGACCGCTTGACGCAGAATCAATTTGTGAACTCATCAAGGAGGCGGCACCAAAGTCTGATGCCGACAGGTTGGCGACTGAAAGTGGTGGCAACCCTTTGCTTGCGGTGGAGCTGGTTAGAGCGGAAGCGGCTGGAGACAAAGTGGGCTCCCTGGCACAACTGGTTCGCGAGCGGTTAGCAAGATTGAGTGACGAGGCCAGGGAGGTGGTTTTGTGGGCCTCGGTGCTGGCGCCCAACATTGACCGCCGGACATTGGAACCACTTGTTGGTTTAACCCGTATCGATCTGGATGCGGCTCTGGAGTCATCCCAGGATCAGATTATGTTAGTGCCGGCTGAGCGTGGGTTCAGGTTTTCTCACGATCTAATTGGCAGCAGTGTTTACCAGGAAATATCTGAATCACGACGGCAGTCTATGCACTTGCGCATCGCCGAGCAACTGGAAGTTGATACGGCGCTAAACCTGCAATTGGCAGCAGATCTTGCACATCATGCCAGTAAGAGCGGTGACGTGGGCTTGGCTGCTCGTGCAATGGTGAGTGCGGGGCGTCTCTGTCTTAGGTTCTATGCTAATGAGGATGCGCTTGGGCTGGCGCTCACCGGTTTGGAGCACGCGGCGAAACTCGGCGATGCGGATCGGGTTTGTCTCTCCCTCGAACTCAGTGATATTCGTGTGGCAGCAGCGCCTGTTCCGGATTGGGAGGCCGCAGCGGCGGAATATGAACATTTAGCCGAGCAGGCTCTGGATCACGGCGCGTTACCCTATGCCCGTCTGGGTTACCAGTTGGCGAGTACTTTACGGTGGATGCACGGCGACTGCGATGCGGCTCGTTACAGTTCACTCCAGGCCGAGCGGGTCACTCGCGGGGGCAGCGCCGAAGAACATATTCTTGGTATGGCGGAAACTGCCAAATGTCTGGTCCTGTTGGAGAAAGATCTGCCCCAGGCAGATGCCATGCTCATGGAGGCAAGATCTTTGGCTTCACGCAAGAACATTGTCACACCGGCAATCGTCCAGGCCTCTGGTATGCTTCGTTATTATGAGGGTGAACTGGATACCGCAGAAGAATTGCTGCAAGAGGCCAGAACCCAATTTAAGGCCAGAGGCGAGCGTATTAACGAATACGCGGCCAATGAATACCTGCTGATGATAGATCTGGAGCGCGGTGATTTTCAAGGCGCAAAGTCTCACTGCCGGGCATTGGTTGAGTTGGGGGGAAAGGTGCGTGAGGGCAGTGAACTCCCTTATGCACAAGCTGTGCACTGTTTGTTGGATCGAGTCGGCGGTGGTGATGCTCCCGGGCTGGATGCCAGCCTGCAGGCGCTGCGTCTTGCTGATGCAAAGTTTCGCTTATCTTATATATTAAACCGGGTTGCGCTGCTGGAACTTGAGCAATGCCACTACGCATCAGCGCTCGAGCATGCCGGGGAAGCGCTGCAGTGTACGCAAGTGCTGGCTCGGGCCTCAGAAATGATGTTTGCCCGCACCACCCTGGTGTTGGCCCATCAGGCGTTGGGTCAACAGGCGGAAATGCAAGAACAGTTAGATGCGCTGCAAAATATGGAGAGTATGGGCGTTGCGCGCTGGGCTTTGCAGCGCGCTGAACCACTTATAAGAAAAGGAGGGGCATAGAATGACCCATGTAATAGTGGAGCGAGACCTGGATCCAGCGCTGAGCGCTGAACAGGTTTTTGAACTTGCCGAACAAGCCGGCGGGTGTTATGAGCTGTATCAGATTGATTGGCTTCTTAGTTTTCTGGCGCAAAACGGCGATACAATGGTCTGTCAGTTCAAGGCACCGGATACTGAAACCGCCCGCACTGCTTTGCGCCAGACAAACAGTGAGGTTCGCGCTGTGTGGCCGGCTACCGTCCATTTTGGTCCTACCCCGGATCTTGCGCCGAACATTATGGTAGAGCGTACTTTCGAACAAGCAGTGACGCTGGAGTCGATACAAGCAATAGAAGATGCCAGTGCCCAGTGCCTGAAAATCCGCGATGTCACCTTTATCAAAACCTATTTTTCAGTTGATCAGAAACGCATGCTGTGTCTTTATAAGGCACCGGATGCAGAGGCAGTGCGCAGTGCGCAGGATGAAGCGTTGATGCCATTCGATCGAGTCTGGTCCTGTCAGACGTTGCGGCCACCGCACAAATAACCTTCGGAAAGCCTGTTGTACGGCGTCATCCTATCCCTCTAGGGGGGATTGGAGGCAGTTGCCGACGCATGTCTCGCTGGCACCGAAGGTATTACCGATATTTCCGCACTTTTCCGCTCAAATTAGCCCTATAAACGCGAAAAAACACGAACACTCCAACGATTGTTTCCACGTTCCAGGGGCATTCTGTAGTTGTTCAGCCACACAGCTGACTCAACCGAATCATAAAACCTGAGGAACATGACAATGAATATGTATACCAAAATAGCAAATAATGGCGTCAATACTGCGGCACTTATCGATGCCAGGGAAGCTTTGACGGCAACGCCCGAAGGTGCTGCATTTAAGTGGCGTGCCAGTTGTGACTGGATAGACGGAACGCATAGCCACTCCAGCGTGGAAAGTTTTTTTGGACTGGGAGCGGAGCAACAGCATAAAACCCGTTTCAATTTTGACGCAGATCATCCAGAAGTTTTCGCTGCAGAAGATAAAGGTGCGACTCCGGTGGAGTATGTGCTGGTTGGTTTACTTAGCTGTCTTACTGCCGGCGTGGCCGCAGTGGCCCAGCATCGAAATATTCAGTTGCACAGTGTAAAAGCCATTGTTGAGGGTGATATGGATATTCAGGGTATTTTGGGAATAGACAGCGATATTCGCAATGGCTTTGGCGATATCCGGGTTGTCTTCGACATCGATGCAGATGCCTCCCGGGAGGAGATAGAGGCTTTGGTTGCCCAGTCCCAGAAACGCTCTGCTGTCTTTGACGTTATCACTAATCCTACTCGTGTATCGGTGGCAGTAAAGTGAACACCCTGGCTGCGAAGAGGCGCCCACCTTTGGGGGGCGAGGTAGCGTGCATCATTATTGGTGCCGGACAAGCGGGGCTGGCAACCAGCCGCGAATTGTATAAACAGGGGATTGATCACCTGATACTCGAGCGTGGTGAGGTCGCCAATACGTGGAAAACCGAACGATGGGAGTCCCTGCGGCTCCTGTCGCCCAACCGGCATTGCCAACTGCCCGATCGTGCTTACAACGGTGAGGATCCCAACGGTTTTATGGGTGTTACGGAGCTGGTCGGTTTTCTGGAAGATTATGCACAGCAAATAGATGCGCCGGTGGTAACTGGCACTACAGTTTTGTCCGTGACTGCGACAATGTCGGGTTACAAAGTGGTTACCGATCGCGGTGTTTGGCATTGCCGAACGGTGGTCATCGCCAGTGGTTGCTACAATATTCCTGTTACCCCTCGCTATGCACAAGACATTCCCGATTCCGTTGCCTGTATAAGCTCCCATGAATATCGCAATCCAGGGGAGCTGGCCGATGGTGGTGTGCTTGTCGTAGGGGCTTCTGCAACGGGATTGCAAATAGCGCGCGAGATACATAACAGCGGGCGTTCTGTCACGGTTTGTGTCGGCGAACATGTGCGCCTGCCCCGGCGATATCGTGGCCGGGATATTTTTCATTGGATGGATGTCCTGGGGTTGCTGGATGAGGGCTACCAGGAAGTCGATGACATTCATCGCGCGCGCCGGGTTCCCTCAGCACAACTTGTTGGCTCTTCAGACAATGGCGATCTGGACCTCAACACTCTCCGGCGAGAGGGCGTTCAATTGGTAGGTCGTCTGGCCGGTGTGCACAACGGCACACTGCAATTCTCCGGTGCCCTGGCGAATGTTTGCAAAATGGGCGACTTGAAGATGAATCGGCTTTTACAGTCGATAGATGATTGGATCGTCGCTGGCAATTTTCAAAAACGGTTTCTACCCGGAGAAGATTTTGTTGCTACCGACCCCGGCGACGATCCGCGCTTGTCTTGGGATTTGGCCCACGGGGAAATAAAAACCATCGTTTGGGCTTGTGGTTTTCGCCCCGACTACAGCTGGTTAAAAGTTCCGGTTCTGGATCGCCGCGGACGGCTTTGCCACGATGGCGGCGTCACGCCATCTCCGGGTCTCTATGCCATGGGCTTACCTTTTATGCGTCGTCGCAAGTCCTCGTTTATCTATGGAGTCAGTGACGATGCCAGAGATATCAGTGCACACTTGTCATCCTACCTTGCACAGGCTCAGCAGAAACGTTCTGTTTTCGCTGGGTGAGGCAGTTATGATTATTCGTATACAAGCAACTGTGTCGCAATTTGGCAACATCCTAAGAGGCTGTTTTTAGTGGTTTTTCTCCCCCGTTGCGCACCTGCAGTCGCCGTTTGAAGACATACGGGTCTGTTTTCGCAGAGTCTTTATGACAGAAATTGCCGTAACTTTATGTTTTAAGTCCATTTTCTTATTTTGGCATGGATATTGGATAGCTAATTGTACAGCCGTGTCAGCGGTTGAGCGGTGGGAAGTAGAACGCAGGCGTATGAACTATGCCCTCGTAGCAGCAGGTAGATAGAGTGCGACACCTGTGCTTTAGCTGAGGTCCCCAAGTCTGTCAGCTTAAAGCGCGCCGCGGAGCTGTGTGTGTCGCGTTGTAGGTAAGTTTCTTCTCACCGTCGTTTTCCCCGGGGGGCGTATACGATCAGCGGGATCGTGCCGCCATTCCCCCGGGGATCTTTTTTTCAGTTTGCTACAGTAAAAATAATCGGAGTGTCAGGAAGTGATATGACTAACAAGGGAATGTGGAAGCGCTGTGCGGGTTCCTGGAAAGCCTTGTTACATGGTGAAGCCGGAGAGCAAGATATCAGACGTGTTTATTCCATTGGCTTTGTCCTGGCTGGTATGGGTTTCGTTATGGTTGCGGTAGCGGTCGCCGGATTGATAATCGGATAAATTACCCGCTTCTCTGCAGGAGAGCTTAAAGTTATTCAGCGAGCTCCGCATAAGCCGTGCGCAGCTCCTTTTTTAGCACTTTGCCAATTGAGCTTTTGGGTAGGTCGTCAATGAAAACCAGCTTGCTGATACGCTGGGATTTACCTAGCTTTCCGTTGGCCCAGCTGCGCAGTGTTTCCTCATCGATGCTGCCTGCGGATTCCTTTACGATTATTGCCAACGGTGTCTCTCCCCAGTCATTGCTAGGTAGTGCCACGACTGCAGCTTCGTGTACGTCGGGGTGTTCAAGGAGGACCAGCTCCAGATCGGTGGCGTAGATATTAAAACCGCCAGAGATGATCATATCCTTGCGCCGATCTGACAAAAATAACCAGCCATCATCATCGAGGTATCCCACATCGCCGCTTTTGTAATAAAGCAGGCCGTCGCTGTCATACCAATGCATCTCAAGATTGGCCTGTTCCCTGTTGTGGTAGCCGTTGCTCATATTGCCGGAACGACCAACGATTTCACCCACTGAACCTGTGTTCAATTCCCGACCACTTTCGTCGAGAATTTTCAGGATAGAGCCGGGGAGGGGAATGCCTACAGAGCCGAGTTTGTCCTGTTCACGCGCAACACTGCCAATAAATATTGTTCCCACTCCGCCTTCCGTCAGACCATAAAATTCAATTAATTCACCGGGGAAATTATCAATAATATCGGCCTTAAGGACAGCTCTGAGCGGCGCACTGGTGCAAAATTTTACTTGCATGGATTTCAGGTCGTAAGTGGCATAGTTGGACAGGCGCATGATGCGGTCATACTGAACCGGCACAAACATGGCGTGGCTGACTTTGTGTTTTGCGATGAGCTTCAGCGACTCCTCAGCATCAAATTTACTCATTATAATCTGGGTGGCCCCACCGCATAGAGACGGCCACCAGGTGGTAATTGTAGTATTTGAATACAGCGGAGTGGAAATCAGGGTGATGGAATCAGGGCCAATTCCCATTTCCATCAGGGCTTTGGAGAGTCCCTGCCGGGTGCGGTGACTGTGCACGATACCCTTGGGCACACCGGTTGTGCCAGAACTGTAGATAATATTGAATTCATCATCGCCATTTAGGGTGATGCCCGGCGGCGTTCCCAATTGTGTTGACCTCCAGTGCTCAAAATCTGCAAAGTTGTCGTTTGAAAAGTCAAATCCCAACAAACCGTCTGGGAGAAGCTGTGACTGGTTTTGCAGAAACACCTGCGCCATTGGCGCCATGTCTTTGGAGACCACCAGCACTTTTGCATTGGAGTCCTTCAGCATCAGGTTCAGGCTTTCATCGGTTATCATGGATTGCAATGGCACGGCGCACGCTCCGACGATGAGGGTGGCGGAGAATAGTTCCGAATAGGCCATGCTGTTGCGTGAAAGCATCGCAACCCGGTCTCCCCGCTCGATACCCAGCGCGACCAAACCGTTGGCTATTTGATATATTCGTTCAATAGACTCTGACCAGCTACGAGATTTAGTGCCCTCTATCAATGCCGTTTTATCGGGATAGTTTTTGTGCAGATTCTCCAGTAAAACCGGCAGGGATAGCATGGGGTCAAAGCGCAATTCTACTTTTTGTGTGCCGGTTTGCTTGTCAGTCATTGAGTCGTATCCGCAGCGTGTTAGATTTTATTCGCTGCTACTTTAAGGGTTTTCGCTTAACGATTCAAAGGCTTCATATCCAGAGTCCTATTTGCAATTTGTTTTTAGCATTAGCTTTTTGAACACAATGGCGTTGTGATCGGTTCCATCCTTTTCGGGTTCCGAGGCTAACTCAATATCGGGGAAGCGTTTGAACAGTTCGCACATGGTCAGGTAGAGCTGGCGTTTTGCCAGCGCCGCGCCAATACAGAAACGCGGTCCGTAGCCAAAAAGAACATCCGGGTTGAATTCTCGTTCGACATCGAATAATTCGGGGTCATCGTAATACTCCGGATCATGATCCTTTAGGTGGGGCATCATCAATATCATTTGCCCTTTGCTAACCTGTTGACCCAAAATTTCCATATCCGCAGGTGCATAGCGGGCAAAACCCATTTTCGATTGGGTCGACCAGCGCATAATTTCGCTGAAGGCATTTGAGAAGGTATCCGGGGTCTCCAGGGCTTTGCCTATCTGGTCCTTGTTTTTAAGCAGGGCATACACGGACCACTGTTGAGCGACCAAAGTAGTGTCAGCGCCTGCGCCGATCAGGGCCAGAATCAGTGTGATGATATCCCACTCTTCAAAGCCGTCGTTTTCTTCTTCTACTTTTAATAGGGTGCTCAGGAAATCGCCCTGTTGCGGGTCGCTGCGCCGTTCCGTGATGACCTCGCGAATGATATCGATCGCCCGGTTACTGTCCTGGCGCGCGCTTTCGCGTTGTTCATCGGAAATGGTTGGATTCCAGGCTTCGGTAAATGTCAGGATGACCTGCTTTATTTCGGGCCAGTATTTTTCGGGAATACCCACCATGCGGGTGATGGAAATAAAAGGGATGTGCTTGGCTACCTCCTCTTTATAATCAAAGAACTCGGGCTCGCCGAGATCGTCAAACAGTTTTTTAACATCTGGCTCTATCGCCGCTTGTATCTTATCGACAACGTTTCTTGAGAAGGCCGGTGCAGTAACCCGGCGCACCAGCCTGTGATGATCGTGATCAGCCAATAAACTGTGTCCGATCATGGCGCGTTCAAAGTTACTCCATTCGTCCTGGGGAGGGCGCTTCGGGGCAAATTCCCAATCGTAAAAATCAGAGGACAGACACTCGGTTTTCCAGCAGTCCATGATGTCGGGCATGCGTGTCATGATCCAGGCCTGCCAGGGCTCGTACCACACCAGTTTGCCGCGCCGCGCCAATTCCAGGTAGGCCGGCACAGGATCGACGAGATAGTCCTCGGATTGTGGATTGAAGATCTCTTCAATTGGGGTTGTATCTTGTATTGCCTGGGCCATTGGGCCTCCTTGGTGATAGCTCGAGTCTAGTGAGCTTTACACAGCGCCTTTACTGCAGGGGTCATTGATGATCAAAAGTATACATATGTATATGTTTTTGCTCAAGCCTGTGTCCTGATGAGACTAGGACAGCTTACATTTGTCTAGCTTATTAGACTCGGACAACCGATGTTTGGCATATTCTGTCGTGCAAAGTGCGACGGGATTTACCAAAGATAAAGGCCAGATCGAGCATCGGAATCAGGCAGGGGCCCGGCAGTACGATCAAGTACAAAAGAGGAAAGAAGAGTGCGCGAGGAAGCAAGGCTCTAAATAGAGGCGCCGGGCCTCCAGTTGTGTTCGATACAATTCTGATGCCAGCCATCAGCTTTCCCAGAGTTTGTCCGCGTTTAAATAACAGCCAGCCGTTTAGAATCAAATAGCTGCTGATACCCAGAAGAACAACTTTAATTACAACCTGGTTGCCAACAAAGTCATCAGCGTGTTCCAGAACCCCCGTAACCAGCATGATCAACAGGGCAAGCGTTGGAACTGCCACGAAGTCTATTGCGGTGGCCGCCAAACGTCGACGTAGTCCGGCGGGCTCAAATTCCCGGTTCACGGTGAGACCCCCTCCGCGATAGAAAACACCAGAAGCGCATTACCGCCTTCCTGAAAGAAAGATCCATAACCGGAGGAGACTATCAGCAGATTATCTGCCAGCATCGGCCCGTGCGCGTCTATTCCACCGCCTTTTGTTGGGATGTTATTCACCGCTGTAAATTCCCTGTTGGTATTGAATGACCAGAGTCGTTTGCCATCATCGGCTCCCACGACTTCAAGAACGCCATCCAAACCTCCGGTAACGACAATGCCCGGACCTGCCGAAATGGCGGAGGATAACCCGGTCCAGCAAGTGGGCTCAGTGCATTGGTTTTGCCGTTGCAAGCTCCATTTGATCGTGCCGTCATTCAGTCTCAGAGCGTGCAGGCCGGGGTTGCGCCCCGGGTCGTCATTTTCGCTGCGCACGTCACTGATGGGTACGAACAGTAGCCCCAATGATTCACTGGCGGCCATTCCCCAGTGGATTCCGCCCAGTTTACCGCCAGCGCCAATCTTGGTGGCCCACACGGTTTCGCCTGTTTCTGGCTCAATCGCGTAGATATCGCCAGATTTTTGTCCCGCCAGATAGAGATCTTTACCCGAGGCCAAAGATACTTTGATTGGGGGTGCACCGAAATCCAGATCGGGCCCGAGCCCGGCCGGGCAATTGGGGTGAGCCGGGCTGATTTCGCAGGCCATATTGTAGGCATCATTGGCCGTGAATTGGGATACCCAAGCAATTTCACCCGTCTCGATATGCACAGCAAAAATGGCGTCACTGGTTTGCGTGGCCGGGTGGGAGTAGTTCTGTCCGGTGCCAAACACCAGCAGACCGCGCTCGGTGTCCAACATTGGCGCTCCCCACACGGGCGCTCCGCTTGGACCCTGTTTTTCCACAAACAAGAAATGCCTGCCTGTTACCCTCGGCTCCTGCTTGATAGTGGGCCGGTACCACAGCAGTTCCCCGGTTTGGATATCCAGTGCTGCCATTGCGCCGCTGGTAGTGCAGCAGCCATAAAATGGATTGAATGAAAGGGCGATTTCCTGAGAAGAAATCGGCACAAATACCTTGTTCGAGAACACCAGCGGGGTGCCGGAATACATAGGCACCGGGTTGCGTGTGATATGGCTATGCCAAAGTATTTTTCCGGTAGCAGCGCTTGCGGCGTATACGCCCGAGTATCTCTGGGAAAAAACGAGGGCAGGCTGGCCGTCTATTGTCGCTGGCACAATCGCCGTAGAGATATCTTTTACCTGGTTGTTTTCCCAGCGCACACAACCAGTTTCCCTATCCAGGGCCACGAGTCCGCGGCCACCATCGCCGATAAAGAGGGTGTCTGAGGTAACCAATGGGTAGGAGCGCGGAGAATCTGTGGACAATCCATATGCCCATTTCAAGGTCAATCCCGGGGCCGTCTCGGCGTTGATTGAAGTATTTTCTGCGCTTTGGAACCGTTGCCCGTTGTAGCGGGTGCCCCAGGCCTCGGAAAATACTCGCTGCTTGTCTGGTTGAGAGTCGATACCCTCGCAGGCAGCAGCAGCTCCCGCCGGTGCAGCGATACTGATGAAGGCGAGCCAACTAATCGGGCGGAGTAGGGTTTTGTTTAACAAGCGGTGACATCCTCGTCGTTTTGGGCTTTTCCATGGAGGCGCTTGAAAAGTATTTGCACCGCATGAGGCACTAATGAGGGTGCCTGGGTAGTGATTCTACTGGAATTTATTATTTTGCGTCGCTATCTCTCGAATCAAACGAGATATCGGTTGCGTTGCCTGATGCATTAGCTTAGATTTTTGAGCTCAATTGAAAGACATGGCGTGTGATGGCTACCGAAGAAAATCAAAACTCCTCTTACATATCCCAAGGCGAATACCGAACCGGCGGACGGGCTGTCCGACCCAAAGATGCCGCCACGTTGATTCTGGTGCGCGCTGGTAAAAAGGGCCCAAGAATTCTTATGGGCAAGCGTGCGGCCGGCCACAAATTTATGCCCAACAAATTTGTTTTTCCGGGAGGAAAAGTGGACCCTGGCGATAGTCGTTTGCGGCCGCCTCTGGACTTGCATCCCGCTGTGATGCAACGCCTTTCGAAAGGCTGCACCGAATCCAGGGCACGAGCCCTGGCGATGGCGGCGATTCGTGAAACCTTCGAGGAGACTGGGCTGGTTCTTGGTGAACCCGATAGCCCAACCATAAAGACCCAATCACCCCATTGGCGAGATTTTCTGCAATACGATATTAATCCCCGTTTGGATACGCTGCATCTTATTGGCCGAGCAGTAACACCGCCTTATCGCAATCGACGTTTTGATGCGAGGTTTTTTATGGCCGACGCCCAATTGATTCAGGGCGATGTACACGAGGCCCCCGAAGGGTCAGGCGAGCTCCTGGGTTTACATTGGGTATCGTTACGAGATGCCCAGGAGCTCGAAATCCCGCATATCACGCGCACGATTTTGGGAGAAGTAGAGCGGCGCCTGAAAGAGGGGCATACGCCGGAGGATGACGGCCCCTATATTCATTTCCGCCACGGGAAACCCGTACTCGATCGTATCTAAGAATATTTTTGCCCGCCCTTGAAACACTTAGGCGCCAAGAACTGGATTAAATAATAGTGGAGATAGAATGAAAAAGGCGGTGTTTTTTCCAGCGGTACTGGTGCTATTTCCTGCAGTGTGTCATGCCCAGGAGCCTGCGCCTCCGTTCAAGGCTTTTACTGATGTCATTCAGACTATGGAGTGGATATTGGAGCCTGCCGCTGAAGTTATTTGGGGCTCTGCAGGCACGATAATCACCGCTCAGGGAAGCCAGGAGTTGGCACCGACAAGCGATGAGGGCTGGCAGGAAGTTGTGCAAGCAGCTGCGCTGGTTGCCGAAACAGGGAATTTGTTAATGATACCCGGGCGCAATGCCGGGCCTGACTGGCAGGGCTATGCCCAGGATCTGGTGGACGCGGGAGCCACTGCTTTAAGCGCAGCTCAGGCGCGCGATAGTGATGCCTTGTTTGATGCCGGAGGACAGATCTACCAGGTATGTCTGGCCTGTCATACCCAATACATGGCCGGTTCGCGCGACAATTGAAAAACAGTTCTGAATAAGGTGTTGCCAGAGCACATGTTTAGCCATATGCCAGCGCCAGCATCTCTCTGACCTCCTGAACTTGCAGTGCCCAATAGATCAGGAAAAAGCCAAGAATTGCGGTAGATGACACTATTGCCGCCGTTTCCCGGTCGCGCACATTCTTATGGCTGTACTTTTCACTTTCCATTTGTTTTCCCATTGTTTTTTCTTGGGCGAAACCGTTCGGGCTCATCAACCAGAGAAGCCAATCCAGCGACCCGTAGCCGCAACACTCAACCAAATTGTCAGTGACGTCAGTGCCAGCATTCGGCGCAGCCATGGCTTTAGTGCATCTTCACCGGTCCGCAACAGGGGCAGCTTGACGCCAAATGTAAATAGAATGCCCGCCGCGAGAGCCAACATTTTGTACCAAAAAACGGGTAGATAGTAGATTTTCATGGCGACACCACAGGCCATGAAAACACCTGTGGCGAGCAATATTACCAGCCCCAGGACAAAAATGCGGTGGGTCTCACGCACGATCAGGTCCACCCGGTAGCCTGTGAACAGAACCCCGAGTAATTTGCCGTCACAGGCGAAAACAGCGCCGCCCAGTAGTGCCAGTCCCAGCAGATGACATGCTTCAACGACGGCAAATACAGCCCCCCAGGTTTTTCCTGCATAGCCAAACCAATTGCCTTCCATCCATTCAAATAAGGGCAGGAGTGCATCCCAGGCGCTGAGCCTCAAACCGGAGAGGGCAAATGTCAGGGCCAGCGCTACCAGCCCTATAGTAGTGATGGTGCGCGGCCAGTTCTGGAACAGGGCTATACTCAATATGTGCTCCTTAAGCGCAGGCTCATTGGCCTTTGGTTAAAATTGCGTTTGACCATCCACGCAGCCTGCCAATATTCTAATGCCCTCAGATTGCGAGTAGGAACAATCGTACCAGTCATAGGCGATGAGCCGACCGCAGATAACAATGAAGGCCCAGAAAGCAATCGATAGTGCCGCGCCGATTTTTAAACGTCCCGGACTGTTTGCTTCAGGAATAGCGAGTGCGGGAGTGTCGCGTAAATGCCGGTGAAAAAGTAATGCGTTGATAGCCGCAGCAAACAATAAAACTAACTTGAATCTAAACCACAGGCTTTGTGAGGTGCGAACCGGAATAGCATAAAACAATAACACACCGGTGATAATCATTACCGCAAAACCAATAAACATTGGGGTTTGCAGTTTTTTTGCAACGTCTGTCGCAGGCACGTTGGGTAGGGCGTAGCCCAGGATGCGCAGATCTATCAGGAACAGCATCCCCAGGCTCAGCATCAAAGCCACAACGTGTGTTGATTCAACCCAGTTATACATATAAAACGATTCGTGCAGCGCTGTACTCCAGGTCATGCCATCGAGCCACAGAGCAAAATCGTGAATGAGTTTGTTCAACATCGTATCCGTGTCTGACTAAGTAGCGCTATTAACGGCCTCGTGGGTCGGATCCGTCTTTTGGTGCCCCCGTTCCCGATGATCCCATGAAAGCTTTGCGACCGTCGGCGAAAGTTATATCTCTGCCGTTGGCTTTGCAGGCGGGCTCGCAGGCCTTATCTTTACTCTGGTAACCACGCACGGCAATTTCGCTGCCTATAGGCAAGGAATTTTTGTTAACTCCGGCGCGCAGCAAGGTATTTGGCGTGCCACCTTCGACCATCCAGGCGATTGTTGAACCGTCGTCCTGGGTAACATCCAGGTGTATCCAGGCGTGTGGATTAATCCACTCTACCCTGGAAACGGTGCCCGTGAGGTTAACAGGAGCATCGGCATCGAATTCTGCTGAGAATGCGTGATGCGCCCAGGCGCGCCAGGAAATAAGGCTGACAGCAACGATTAGCAGCGCATACAAGGTTTTGTTACTCATAAGATCTATTCCTGTTCTTCCTTTCGCGCACCGGCGAGTATGTTGGGTAAG
>JBALVT010000036.1:9262-27761 GCA_036961345.1 Halioglobus sp. | reverse complement strand
AGCTCGCTTAATTCCAGTGCCTCCTCCTCGGAGAGTGTTCCATCGGCCAGAGCTACGCAAAGTAGTTTATGTAGCTCGTCGGCGGGCCAGGTTTCCAATACATTGCTTCGATCGTTGAGCCATTGCAGGATAAATTTCGCCTCGGCCAAATTTATAGTCCCGTCAGCGAGCACACCTCTGCACAAACCGATGAGTTCAGGGATATCTATTGAATTGAAGCGGGCTTTTGACAGCCGCTCTGTCATCTTGTTGCCGGGGAGCTTGATTACTGCCACGTGGCCTCCTAGCCGTTGGGCTTGTCTTCTTTACTATACGGCACGGCAAACCGCTGTTCAGCCTCAACTGTTATCGTATATTGGCGAATGCCCGCGCTCGGTGCATCTCTCATCAATTATAGTCTCTTTTTGGCCCGAAGTTGTTATCTGCCAAATAGCTGGGATATTTCCTCAGTTAAAACACGGAACGCAGGATGTCCCAATGTTTTAAGCCCAGATCGTAAGCGCCATGCGGATAACCAACGCGAACAATACCAGGGTTGATAAAGTGAAAATCACGAATCGTAATTCAATTTTATTCCACAAAGCCTGATGCAGGCTGTGAATGACTCTCAAGCCAACATAGGCCCATGCCAGCGATAGATTTGTCCCTTCACCAGCTCCCAGCAATGCCAGGGTAATAGCGCTGGCATAGAATATGGTGGGCTGCTCTAGCAGGTGATTATAATTATCGGCCTTCCATCGCACCTTGGCGGGCAATTCTGACATCTGAACACCCTTGGGGAGATCGGGGTCAAGGCTCATGCCTGCACTGCGAACCGCCGGTAAACGGGTGATGTACATCCATACCCACATCACACAGGTTAATAGTATGAGTGCCGTTACTGGTTCCAAAATTGCGGTGCTTGTGATCATCGTGTTCTCCTTTTGCCAGCGACGGTACATCAGCAGCGTTCGCCGGTCAAAGGGTGGGGGCGGCCCACACAAAGTGTGAACCAGTTCACAGGTGCTTGTCCGGCCTGTGAAGTGCATCACAAGAACAGCATAGAAGCGATGTTTTCAGAGCCACCAGCGTGATTCGTTCCATGTGCTTTGGTAATCTTTCATGAGGTTTAGTTGAAACCTGATTTTTCGCTTGTTGCCATGTTTATGGCGCGTTCGGCAATGCGTCTTTAAACATTACTTAGGCACACGGTGAGCGTGAGAAGCTGACAGTGGCGAATACAATGGGAAAAGAGACATAAATGCTCGAAAACAAGGTCATTGATGGTGTGCTCTGGGTTGCCGATCGAAATTGTTGGCGGGCCAAGATTCAGCTACATGAAAAGTACACGATTAATCTCGGTGAGTACGAGACCTTGTTCGATGCAGTTGCTGCCAGAAAGTCTTACGAAAATAAGCACCAGGACCAATAAAAGGCCTCGGGGAGTCGTTATCGGCTGAGTGTTCAGCCAGCGAAATGTTAAACAGGAAAGGAAAGAAAGCGACTCGTCAGCACGATACTGCCGAGGCGCTTTTTTGAACGGGAATTATCCCAGCGGATTTAAACCCAGGGCAGGTCGC
The DNA here is from genome assembly GCA_036961345.1 of Halioglobus sp. Taxonomy (GTDB): domain Bacteria; phylum Pseudomonadota; class Gammaproteobacteria; order Pseudomonadales; family Halieaceae; genus JBALVT01. The sequence goes on along the minus strand of JBALVT010000036.1, from coordinate 26,202 downwards.
TATGCCCCATCAAATAACTGTCTACCGCCTTGGCGCATTGACGCCCTTCTCGGATCGCCCACACCACCAGTGATTGTCCACGACGCATGTCACCGGCAGAGAAAACGCCGTCAACAGAAGTCTTATAGGCATCAGTGCCGTGGGTGCTGCCTTCCACATTGCCACGGCCGTCGAATTCGATCCCCAACTGTTCTAACATGCCTTCCTGCACAGGGTGTAAAAAGCCCATTGCCAAAGTGACCAGTTCGGCTTTCAGTACAAACTCCGAGCCTTCTACCGGTTGCATGGAAAAGCCGCCGCTTTCGTTTTTGGTCCACGCTACCTTAATGCAGTTAACACCGGTAAGGTTGCCGTTACCGTCATCGATAAACGAAGTAGAATTAATACACCACATACGTTCGCAGCCTTCCTCTTGAGAGGATGAGGTACGCATTTTGTTCGGCCAGTCTGGCCACGTGGTGCCTTTTTCTTCCTTCTCCGGAGGCTGCGGCATGATCTCAATTTGGGTCACGGATGCAGCGCCATGTCTTGTCGAGGTGCCTATGCAGTCGGAACCGGTGTCGCCGCCGCCAATCACCACAACGTTTTTGCCTTCTGCGGAGATAAAGTCGTCGACCTGGTCACCCTGTACGCGGTGGCTATTTCTTTGCAGAAATTCCAGTGCGTAGTGCACGCCATTGAGATCGCGGCCGGGAATTGGCAGGTCGCGCGCTTTTTCGGAGCCGCCTGTCAGCACTACCGCATCATATTTTTCGGTGAGCTGCTGTGCGGAAATATCTACGCCAATGTGTGTATTGGCATGAAACTCAACACCTTCGGATCGCATTTGAGCCATGCGACGATCAATGGTTTTTTTGTCGAGTTTGAAGTCTGGAATCCCGTAGCGCATCAGGCCACCGATACGATTGGCCTTTTCAAACAGGGCGACAGAATGGCCGGCTCGGGCCAATTGCTGTGCACAAGCCATTCCAGCCGGGCCAGAACCAACCACGGCTACGCGCTTGCCGCTCTTATGTTGGGCGATAAGTGGTGTTACCCAACCCTCTTCCCAGGCTTTTTCAATGATGCTGTATTCGATGTTCTTAATTGTGACAGGGACATCGTCAATATTTAGCGTGCACGATGCTTCGCAAGGAGCCGGGCAAATACGGCCGGTAAACTCAGGGAAATTGTTGGTACTGTGCAGCACTTCGGCGGCAGACTCCCAATCCCCTTTGTACACCAGATCATTCCAGTCGGGAATGATGTTGTTTACAGGACAGCCGCTGTGACAAAACGGAATGCCGCAGTCCATGCAACGCGCGCCCTGTTCGCTTACTGCTTCATCGGACAGAGGAATAAGAAACTCTTCATAGTTTCCGACTCGATCAGCGACCGGGGCAAAGGTACGGTCCTGTCTCTGAATTTCTTTAAAACCTGTTGGCTTACCCATGTTACGCGCTCTCCCTTACTGCAGAGTCATGGTTGGTCAATGCTTGTGCTTCGGCAAGGGCACGACGGTACTCTACCGGCATAACCTTAACGAACTTGGGAAGATACTCACTCCAGTTGTCGAGAATTTTCTTCGCCAGTTCGCTGCCGGTGTAGCGTTGCTGGTTTTCGATTAACTGCTTGAGGCGGATTTCGTCAAATCGCGTCATGTCGTGGCTGACGTCAACGCGGCCGTGGGTTTCAAGATCACCACCCTGGTGCGCCAGTTCCTCAAGGGCGGTGTCTTCGGATTCTACCGCTTCCAGTTCAACCTGGGCCATATTGCAGTAGCGTTCAAAACATCCGCGCTCGTCCAGCACGTAGGCAATACCGCCAGACATACCGGCGGCAAAGTTACGGCCGGTGGCGCCCAATACAACCACTACGCCGCCAGTCATGTATTCACAACCGTGATCACCCACACCTTCAACAACCGCTGTGGCACCGGAGTTTCGAACAGCAAAACGCTCGCCGCCAACGCCGCGGAAATAACATTCGCCGGAGATAGCGCCGTATAATACGGTGTTACCTACGATGATATTTTCCTCCGCCTTGCCGATTTTTGATTCTGCCGGTGGATAGATAATGAGCTTGCCGCCAGATAGGCCTTTACCGACGTAGTCGTTGCCTTCTCCGGACAATTCAAGCGTTACGCCCTTGGCGACCCAGGCACCAAAGGATTGTCCCGCGGTTCCCTTGGCTTTGATGTATATCGTGTCGTCGGGCAGTCCGGCATGGCCATACTTCTCAGCCACACGGCCTGACAGCATGGTACCGAAGGTACGGTTGAAGTTTTGTATGCCTACTTCAATTTTAACTGCCTCACCTTTTTCCAGCGCGGGTGCAGCGCGTTCGATCAACTGGTTATCCAGTGCATTCTCAAGACCGTGATCCTGAGTCTGGCTATTGAAAATAGTGTCGCCAGGGGCAGGTTCTGGTTTAGCCAGCAAACGGCTGAAATCCAGACCTTTGGCTTTCCAGTGATCAATTGCATTGCGCATGCTGAGCTTGTCGGTCTGGCCTACCATCTCGTTCCAGGTTCTAAAGCCGAGTTTTGCCATCAGCCGGCGCACATCTTCTGCAATGAAGAAAAAGAAGTTCACAACATGCTCAGGCTTTCCGGTAAAGCGCTTGCGCAGCTCCGGGTCCTGGGTGGCGATGCCAACCGGGCAGGTGTTGAGATGGCACTTACGCATCATCAGGCAGCCTTCAGCGACCAGCGGTGCCGTGGCAAAGCCGATTTCGTCAGCACCGAGCATAGCCGCAATCACTACGTCGCGGCCTGTTCTTACGCCGCCGTCTGTCTGAACGGCAATACGGCTGCGCAGACCGTTCATAACGAGGGTCTGGTGCGTTTCAGCAAGGCCAATTTCCCAGGGTGATCCGGCGTGTTTTACAGAGGTTAACGGCGATGCACCGGTGCCACCTTCATATCCGGAGATCGTCACGTGATCGGCGTGGGCTTTGCAAACACCCGCTGCAACCGTACCTACGCCTACTTCCGATACCAATTTGACACTGATTCGCGACTTTGGCTGAACATTTTTCAAATCGTGAATAAGCTGTGCTAAATCCTCGATAGAATAAATATCGTGATGCGGTGGCGGCGAGATAAGGCCAACACCCGGTGTGGAGTGTCTTACGCGCGCGATCTGCTGATTCACTTTGTGCCCAGGTAGTTGGCCGCCTTCTCCAGGCTTGGCTCCCTGTGCCATTTTGATCTGAATGTCATCTGAATTCACAAGGTATTCAGTGGTCACACCAAAACGACCCGATGCAACCTGCTTAATGGCAGAGCGCTTGGGGTTACTGGAACCATCGGCCAGGGGCAAGAATCGCTCAGGCTCTTCTCCGCCTTCGCCGGTGTTGGACTTACCGCCAATCTGGTTCATGGCGACTGCCAGAGTCGAATGTGCTTCCTGGGATATCGAGCCGAAAGACATTGCGCCAGTAGCAAAGCGTTTAATCAGATCAGTTGCTGATTCTACTTCGTCCAGAGGGATTTCCTGGTCGGCAAATTCGAGTTCGAACAAGCCACGCAACGTTAGCAATGTTTTACTCTGGTCGTTCATTTCCCGGGTGTAGTCTTCGAAAGTGGACCACTCGTTGCTGCGCACGGCGTGTTGCAATTTAGCGATGCTGCTGGGGGTCCAGTTGTGTGCTTCGCCGCGCAGCCGATAGGCGTAATCGCCGCCGACGTCAAGCTGGCGTGCATATATCAGGGTTCCACCGAAGGCATTGTCATGCCAGCGCTTGGCTTCCTGTGCGATCTCGGCAAGGCCAGCACCTTCTATTGATGTGGCGGTGCCCGTGAAGTAATCGCCCAAAAATTCGCTGGACAAACCTACAGCATCAAAAACCTGTGCGCCGCAGTATGACTGATAGGTGGAAATACCCATTTTCGACATGACTTTGTTCAGGCCTTTACCTACCGCCTTTATGTAACGCTTTTGCGCATCTTCAAAGGTTCCTGCATCCGCGAAGGACGGCAGCTCGGCAGCAATGGTGTCGAAAGCCAGGTAGGGATTTATCGCCTCGGCGCCGTAACCTGCCAGCGTGGCAAAGTTGTGCACTTCAAATGCGGCACCTGTTTCAAGTACCAGTCCGGATTCGGTGCGCAGGCCCTTGCGAATAAGGTGATGATGCACGGCTGATGTCGCCAGAAGCGGTGGAATAGACATGTTGTCGGCATCGGTTTTACGGTCCGACAAAATCAGGATGTTGTAACCTTTTTTAACTTGTGTCTCGGCTCGTTCGCACAGTGCGGAGAGGGCATCTTTCATTCCTTCTGCGCCCTGGGTGGCCGGATACACTATGCTCACCGTGGTAGTGCGGAATGCACCGCCTGTGTGGTCTTCAATGTGCCTGATGCGTTCCAGGTCGCCATTGGTCAACACCGGTTGGCTTACTTCCAGGCGCATGTTGTTGCCCGCGTCAGAAAGGCCCAGCAAGTTCGGTCTTGGGCCGATTAGCGACACCAATGACATGACCACTTCTTCACGAATTGGATCGATCGGTGGGTTGGTTACCTGAGCGAAGCATTGTTGAAAATAGCTGGACAGATACTTGGCCCGATTCGATAAAACGGCCGGCGGGTTATCAGCACCCATTGAGCCAGTGGCTTCCATGCCAGTGAGCATCATGGGATGCAGTAGAAACTTGATGTCTTCCTGGGTGTAGCCAAAGGCCTGCTGCGCTTTTAGTAAAGTCGATGCATCCGGTGCCATTGGCGCAATTTGTGGTGGCAGTTGATCCAGGTGAATCTGGGTCTTGTTCAGCCATTCCTGGTAGGGCTTGGCGGATGCAAGTTCTTCTTTTAACTCGGCATCGTCGATAATACGGCCTTGTTCTGTGTCTATCAGGAACATTTTACCCGGTTGTAAACGCCACTTTTTGACGATTTTTTCTTCCGGGATATCCAATACACCCATTTCTGATGCCATTACCACCTGGTCGTCGTCAGTGATTAAATAGCGTGCGGGGCGCAAGCCATTGCGGTCCAGGGTGGCGCCAATCTGGCGGCCATCGGTAAAGGCGACCGCTGCGGGGCCGTCCCAGGGTTCCATTAGCGCGGCGTGATATTCGTAAAACGCGCGGCGCTCCTCATCCATTAGTTCGTTGCCTGACCAGGCCTCAGGAATCAGGATCATCATGGCGTGAGACAGTGAATACCCGCCGGCAACCAGCAGTTCCAGGGCGTTGTCAAAACACGCCGAATCCGATTGTCCCTCGGGAATCAGGGGCCAAATTTTGTCCAGGTCTTCGCCGAGAATCTCTGATGCCATAGAGGCTTTGCGCGCTGCCATCCAGTTCATGTTGCCGCGCACGGTATTAATTTCGCCGTTGTGGGCAATCATTCTAAAGGGGTGTGCGAGATCCCAGGTGGGGAAGGTATTGGTAGAGAATCGTTGGTGTACCAGAGCCAGCGCCGTTGTCATGCGCTCATCACGGAGGTCCAGGAAGTATTCACCCACCTGACCGGACAGCAACATCCCTTTATAGACCAGGGTGCGCGATGAAAAAGAGCTGAAGTAGAAAGAGTGGCTGCCGTCCAGCGCGGTATCGCGAACCAGCTTCTCAATTTGTTTGCGAATAACAAAGAGCTTGCGCTCAAAGGTATCCTGGTCGGCACAATTTGCGCCGCGGCCGACAAAAACCTGCTTTGTCACGGGTTCTGAGGGGACTACGCTAACGCCCAGGCCGCTGTTATCTACGGGCACATCGCGCCATCCAAGAACGTGCTGGCCTTCAGCTGCAATCAGCTTTTCCAGAGAGGCCATGCACTGGGCTCTGCTGTCATCATTTTGAGGCAGGAACAACATGCCGACGGCGTATGCGCCTTCCTCGGGCAGCTCCAGTCCGGATTCTTCACGGAAAAACTGGTCGGGGATTTGCATTAGAATGCCGGCCCCATCTCCAGCCTTCGGATCCGCACCAACAGCTCCCCGGTGGGTCAGTCTGTCGAGAATTTCCAGGCCCTGTTCGACGATTTTGTGGCTCTTGCGGCCCTTGATGTCTGCAACGAAGCCAACACCACATGCATCGTGTTCATTTGCGGGGTCATATAGCCCCGTTTTTGGCGGTAAAGCACCCTGATTCATGGTTAAAATCACTCACTTTTGCTTTGGTAGGCGCGCAAGGTACATTGTCATCGGTCGAAAAACAAATATAGAAGGCCTTTCCCGTGCCAGTGTATTGTCTTTTAAACTGTTCTCAGTGCATCGGTCTTGCGGCTGTTGGGCATTGCGCTATCCCCCGAAGCGTATTTGGAGAGAGTAATAGGACTCTATTGTTTGTATTTTCAGCTTGAATTTTTTTTCAATAACCTATTGATTTAATTAGACTAAATAGTTTTTCGCGTGTTGTATTTGGTTCGCCTGAGTGGCGTGTTATACACGCACTCACAATATGGTTTTTGCATCCAGTCCCGCGACTCAAGAGTGGCCGTGTTACTGAACACGGTACGGATTTTTTTTGCGCCAATCTTGAAAATAAACGGCTTGAATAGGGCGTGTGATAACGCTTCCCGCGTTGCGGCCATTGCCAGTTAGTCCGTGCTGGCCGGATCGAGTTGGACAAATACCATTGTGGAGACCTTGCCGTTCATCTAAGCCCATGTGCCCAATTGAAGAAGCTGGCCTATTGGGGTTCTGATTGGCTTACTCTTTATAAGCGGGGTAGTCACACTGGTGACAGCAACAATCGCCGATAGGGTGGTATCTTTGTCGATTGTCACAATTATAAATTGGGTACCAGAATGACCTCTACGGCAGATATCAAAAAAGTATTAATCGTTGGGGCTGGCACCATGGGCCAGCAAATCGGCATGTTATTCGCACAGTTTAACCGTCAGGTTGTAATTTTCGATTTATCCCAGTTAATTCTCGATGACGCCAAGCTACGTATCCAGGCCTCGCTGAATGCGGCCCGCAATAGTGGCGCTATTGATAATACAGGTATCCAGAAAATTCTGGGCGGCATCAGCTTTGAGACGGACCTGGCCAAGGCGTGTGAGCATGCTGATTTGGTGAGCGAATCTGTACCTGAGAGCACCGAGCTGAAAGGTGATTTGTTTGGACGTTTAAACGAACTTTGCCCGGCGCACACGGTCTTTACCACCAATACATCGACGTTGTTGCCATCGCAGTTCAGTGAGCAAACCGGTCGACCCGAAAAATTTGCTGCTTTGCATTTTCACTACCCGACCGCGAGCAATCGTGTGGTCGACATTATGCCTCATCCCACTACGGACCCCAGCTTGGTTGGGTTGCTGCTGGACCTGATGAAAGAAATGCAGATGATTCCCATTCATTTGACCCGGGAAAACTCCGGTTATGTCTTCAATGCCATGCTCACGGCACTCACCGGCGCCGCTATTAAATTAGTGGCCGACGGAGTGGCCAGTGTTGAAGATGTCGACCGCTCCTGGATGGGGGTTATGCATACCCCGGTTGGACCCTTTGGTATTCTGGATGCGGTGGGGATAACAACCGCTTACAACATTAATGCGGAATGGGCCCGGCGCACTCAGGACCCTGCCGCTACGCGGCACGCGGAATTTCTGCGCCCGTATGTAGATTCAGGCAAGGTAGGTACGCTGTGCGGTGAAGGTTTTTACCAGTACCCTAACCCTGCCTTTGCGGAAGCAGATTTTTTGAACAACGCCAGCAATGACGGCTGAGTGATTCGTGCCGAAGTTGATACCGTTGTTCTCAGAATTTTGATCATGTCTGTTTTTCAATCCGGAAAAACACCGCGTATAGCGTTGGTACCACGATCAGGGTCAAAATAGAGGCGAAACCCAGCCCTGCCATTATCGTCACAGACATATTGACAAAAAAGATGTCCGAGAGCAGGGGGATCAAGCCCAGTATTGTGGTGGCGGCCGCCAGCATCACTGGTCGCATGCGGCTCACAGCCGAATCCAGAATGGCCTCGTAACCATCTTTACCCGTTTCAATTTGCTGATCGATTTCCTCAATGAGCACAATGGCATTTTTGATTAATAACCCTACCAGCGAGAGCGCGCCTAACAAGGACATGAAATCAAATGCGCCGTCGGTTGCCAGTAAGCCGGCGGTAATGCCCACAATGGCCAGCGGCACGGTCAGCCAGATAATGGCTGGCTGGCGAAGCTTGGCAAACAGGAAAATACTGGTGAGAATCATCAGCAGGAAACCCACCGGCAGAGATTGCCCGAGACCCAGCTGCGCGTTAATCGAGTCTTCGTACTCGCCGCCCCATTCCAGTGTATAGCCGGCCGGCAATTCCATCGCCTCGATTTGCTCTTTCAATCGCAGGAAAATTGGCGTTGCCAGTTCACCGGTGGGGTTGCAAGAGGCAATGATAGTTTGGATGCGATCCCTGCCACGCATCGCAGCATTTTCCCAGGTTGTTTCGTAACCCGAAACAACCTGGGATGCGGCCACTGAGCGGCCCAGCACCGCACTCCAAACCTGAATATCGCGAACATTGTCTATGTTAACGCGCTCCTCGTCGGTGGCGCGGATCCGGATCGGCAATACCCGGATGCCATCCCGATAGCTTCCCGCTGGGCTGCCATCAAAGGCATACTGCAAGGCGGCACCCAGGCTCTCGCGGGTTACACCCAAATTGCGGCCAACCTGCTCATTGAAGATGGGTGTGATCACTTTCACCGGTGAACGCCAGTCGTCGCGAATATCCTTCGCCCGGCCGTCGTTGCGCATAATGAGCTGCGCCTGTTCCGATAGTTGCCTGAGCACCTCGGTGTTGGGCCCGGAGAATCGAGCCTCAATTTTGGCATCGCGGCCCGGGCCTATGCGCAGGGCCTTGATGATCGGGTCGATCCAGGGCATCTCTGTGCGGATATACTCACCTGTGGCGTTCCAGACCGCGGGAATATGGTCTCTGGATTCAGTGCGAACAACAATTTGTGCATAAACGCGGGCGGGTTCCTTGGAATCATAAACGAGGGTAAAGCGCTGATGCGGGCCGCCGATAACGGTAGTGGTTTGCACAACGCCAGGCTGCTGGCGAATAAATTCGCTTATGGCCAGAGTGTCGTCGCGGGTTTTTCGAATGTCGGTTCCCTCTGGCTCCCAGACATCGACAAAAAACAGCGGCGTGCTGGAATCCGGGAAAAAGCCGCTTTTAACCGACCCAAAGCCGATGGCTGAACACACGAACAAAATAATAGCGCCAGCCACAGTGATCCTGCGATGATCTACGGCCCAGGCTACGGCGCTGCGATACATTTGGAATAATTTCCCGGCGTAGGGGTCTTCGTCGGCGTTGCTGATCTGGGGTTTCAGGAGCAGGGCGCACAGTAAGGGGGTGGTACTTACCGCTGTTAACCAGCTCAGCGAAAGGGAAATCAATATGACGTAAAACAAAGAGCTGGCGAACTCACCGGTATTATCAGGTGACATACCTATTGCGGAAAACGCCAGAATTCCGATCGCGGTGCCGCCCAACAGGGCCACCTGGGTTTTCCCTACGGCTTCTCTGGCGGCCTCGACGGGCCCCATGCCGCGTTGCATGCGAATTAACATGCCCTCCGCGACAACGATAGCGTTGTCTACCAACATGCCCAATGCAATGACCAAAGCACCCAGCGAAATACGTTGTAGTTCGATGTCGAAAATGTCCATAAAAAATAGCGTGCCCGCCACGGTAATAATCAGTACCGCACCGATAATGATGCCCACGCGTAGGCCCATAAATACCAGTAGAACCGCAATGACAATGGCCACGGCCTGGGCAACACTGATAATGAATCCGCCAACCGAATTGTCAACTTCGCCTGGCTGGTCGTAGACGGCCGAAAGTTCCATTCCCACCGGTGTAATGGGTAATAACGCCTGGATTTTGCGGTCAAGTCTACGGCCAACTTCCACCACGTTTTCGCCGGAGGCCATGGAAACACCAATACTCAAGCCGGGTTTTCCGTTCACATAATAGATTTTGCTGGGGACCTCCTCGTAAGCCCGGGTAATCGTAGCGATATCGCTGAGTTTTATGACGCGTCTATCGGAAGAGCTCAGCAACAGGTCACCCATTTCCTGAACTGACTTGAAATCGCCTGTGGGGCTAATGCGAAGGTAATCATCAGCGACGCGCATGTTGCCAGCGTCCACCACCACATTTTGCGAGCCCAATACATTGGCGACTTGCTTCAGGTTGATTCCCAACTCGGCTATACGATTGCGAGAAATATCCAGATACACCACTTCGCGTTGTTCGCCGTCGATGACTACTTTTCGTACGCCTGGAACCAGCACCAGCTGTTTCTTAATGGCATCTGCGGTGTCGTACAGGTCGCGCCAACTGTATCCCTCACCCGTTAGGACCATGTACACGCCATAGACATCGCCAAAATCATCTATGACCATCGGCGCTAATGCGCCAGGGGGCAATTTGGGGGTAACGTCTTTTACCTTGCGCCTGAGTTCGTCGAATATGTTGGGCAGGTCTTTGGCCTTATATTCATCTTTAAAATCAATGAGTATGTCTGATAACCCGGGTCTGGAAACAGACATCTTGATCCGTTTAACCTGGGGTAATTTCTGAATAGCATCTTCAAGGTGATAGGTTAGTTCACTCTGAACCTCCAGCGCAGTAGCACCTGGATACTGGGTGATAATTTTGGCTGACTTGATCGTGAAAGCAGGATCTTCCAGCTTGCCCATTTTTTCGAAAGCGGTAATTCCACCGCCAACCATAATGACGACCAGTAACCAGGAAATGACTTTACTGCGTACCGAGTATTCTCCAATATTCATTGCGTTTTCCAGATCAGGCGGGGTCGTCGGCGCGGGGTTGCGCCTGTTCGGTTTGCAACATGCGTGTCACCTTCATGCCCTCGGAGAGGTAGGGTGCACCCACCGAAACAATCTCTTCGCCGCCTTCCAGGCCGTCGCTGATTTCTATCAAATCGCCGGACATTCGCCCCAGTGATACTGGTTTACTTATCACCGTCATACTGGTGGGTTCGAGTAACCACACGCGCGGGTTTAAACCACTGTCCGCCTGCACTGCCCGCACCGGAATCCACTTTGATGTATCGGTAGTTATAACAGCACTAAAATCAACTTCTACCTGTGCAGTCATACCGGGCAGCACTGTGAAATTCCTGGGGGACTCCATACTGAAGCTGACTTTATAGGTTTGGGTTTCCGAGTCGGCGTTGGTCGCCACTTCCTTGATGGCCAGTGGGAACCTGACATCAGCCTTGTCGTTAAAGCTGACGGTGGCCTGAATGTTCTTTTCGTTGCGCGGATTCTCGGGGAGATCGTTGCCCATGCTTCCTTTCAATTGCCTCACCAGGGATTCGGGCAAATTGATGACAACATCCAGTGTTCCCACATCCTGCAAATAAAATACCGCTTGTTTGCCCAGTACGTCCTCAAAGTTTTCGACCAGTCGCTGGGCGATTCGACCGCTGAAGGGCGCATGCATTTCTGTGTACTCAAGATTTTTGCTGGCCTGATTCAGAGCCGCTGTTGCTGTGCGGGAGTTGGCTTCCATCCTGTCGTAATCCAATCGTGAAATATTGCCATCAACAACAAGTTCTTTAGCCCGCGTAAAGTTTTGCTCGGCGTTGTCGTATGTCGCCTGGCGGTCTTCAAGCTGAATTTTGTAATCTGTTGGGTCGAGTCGCGCCAGTAATTGCCCCTTTTCGACAAGGTCGCCCTCACGGATGAGTATTTCCTGCAGCTGCCCGGGCACTCTAAAGGCCAGTTCTGCGCGCCGGGAGGCGTCCACTCTTGCGGGAAACTGGCGCACAGCAGACCCCTTGCCCCCGGCAACCGTGTAAATCTTCACCGGGCGGCTGTCGGGTGGGCTGATTGCTGCTTCTTTTTCAGCGCAGCTTATCAAGGTGGCACAGAACAACACACAGTAAAAAATGTGGCGATAAAATTTGGACATGACATCGATTATCCGGCAGTGGAAGAAAGCTTACAGTTCGATTATAGGGAGAGAGTACGCGATGCGCCACTGTCGGGTTAGTGTTCTGCCAATTATTGAACTCCTAGCCCGGTACAGCCTTGAACTTACGTTTGGGCGGACTGCTTGTTATGTCATGGTCGCAACTCGTTAATTCTCCCACTTGCTCTTTCAGCTGTATCAGATAGTTGTTATACAGGCCTCGGGGTGAGGTCTCGTACTTGAGACATAAGTACGCGGCTGCGCCCACGGCGACACCGTGCTGAGCGCCATTGCCCATCAGTTTTGTGGCCGATGCCGCAACATGCGTAACGCTGATGTGCTTTCCTGCCATCATCAGGTTGTTTATGTTCTTCGAGTACAAGCAGCGAAACGGTATCTCATAGGATTCCTCGTCGCGCTGATCAAAAATCCAATCTTTCAGGCGAAAATCGTAGTCGCTCTCCCCGGGTTCAAAGGCACAATGAATACAAAAGGAACCATCTTTGGCGATCAAGGACCCAGCCGCCGTAGTTGTCAAAAGCTTCTGCCTCGACGAGAATACCGGATTCGCTTTCGGCGTATTTTTTCATGTTTCTAAGCTATACAGAATCGTTTTAGGAAAGCTTCAGGTCTGCCAACTGTTCCGTTGCAAAACCGAAATCGTAGACCTTGGGTCAGACTGCGGGAATGAGCTACCGGCCCGCCGCAGTAACCACCTTCGCCATGATGTCCTCCAGTGTCGCCCTCAAGTCTTCCCAGGACAGCCCTTTCTTATCGTCCCAATTTCCAATGTCGTCGGTTCGGAATACCAGGAGGACCTTACCGGTGATGCTGTCGACGACTTCCCCTTCAATATTTGCGTCTCGCAACTGCACACGGATTCCAGCGAGGTTTCCAGCAGTAGATGCAACCAGGCCCATTGGTGTATAGCCCAATAACCCTCTTTTTTTGTTCTGCATGTTAATGTCGGTAATGGCGACATTGATTAAAATAGTGCCTTCCTCGGGGGCCGAAACTACCTTCCCTTGTTCCGATGCAACAGCGAGGAGTGAATCCTTCATCGTGTCGGATATCTGTTTCATCTCATCCGCGTCCATGCCTTTGCTCTTGCTCTTTTCCGCGAAATAGAACGTTACGCTGCCAATTAGGCGCTTGTCGTATAGATCGAGATTGACGCCCTCTGAAATATACCGGGAGATCCCAGTGACGGCCGGATGCGGTGTCAGTCGTGCGATTTCAGCAGGTTCAAGAAAGTGTTCCGCCTGTGCAGATCCGGTTAACACTATCGCGAGGATACCTAGAGTTTTTTTCATGTTAAGACTCCCAAAAGCCGTGAAGTTTGAAGGCCACGATTCTGCCTACTCGGCATCGGGGCTCTAGACGGCATAGATTTATCGTCCAATGCTTGAGCTTCCAAATACATTGCCGATGCGTAAAAAGAAATTCTCGCTGCCTTCTTCGCCAGCGCCGATGCCCAAATACAGCGGCCCTATTGGCGAGCGATAAGCGAAATAAATACTGCCGTGTACGAGAGCGTCGTTAAAAATATCACTGGCATCAGCCGCTACGTTTCCATACTCCAGGGTGGTCCCGATGTAGCCTGGCATCAATCCTGATCCGGCGACCTGATAGCGGTAACTCGCCAGGAACATACCGAAGTTCTGGCCCACAATTTCCTCGCGCTGGAATCCGGAAAGACGGGTAAAGCCGCCAGCACGGAATTGGGCATAAAGAGGAGCCACTTCGTCCAGAGTCTCGTTATAGCGCAGGGCACCGATAATTGTGTGTCGATCGAAGGTTTTGGCACTGAGCGCATCGAACTGAACCTGTTTATACTCCTGATCCGCCCCGAGTTGTTCTTCGGACTGGTAGTAGCTGAGTTGCATCAATGCGCCGCTACCGGGGAAATAACGATCGTCCAGGCGGTCATAGTTGCCCCGCAGGAAAAACTCTCCGCCATCGAAATTATCGACCGGTGCATCCGGTGGGCCAACTTTTACCTCTACGTCCCCCGAAAACAGCCTGATACCACCTGAAAGCGACCCATTCCGGCCCAGCTCCCGCCCGACACCTATTGAACCGCCATACTGGGTGATTTGCGACGCCAGCAACGCGTCGCCGTTGTCATCATAGGACAAAACTTCGCGTCGCTCGGCGAACAACTGTGGCTGCACAAACAGCTTCATTTCAGGATTGAAGTACTTGTATGCCTCAAGCAGTAGCAGGGGATCTTCTCCCACCTGGCCGAGAACGCGCAGCTCGCTGCCGTAAGAGTCGATCGCCGTGTTCAGGTAGCCCAACCTGAGATTGATAGCGCTACTATCACTGCTGCCGGTATAATCCAGCCCAGTCTCAATAAACTGCGTGCCTCTGCTGTCCTGATCGATGTGAAAGATCAGCCCGGTCTCGCCGTTTTCCTCCACAAGTTCGTAGCGTACGAGTTGCAAAAATCCAAGCGCATAGATGTCGCTGACATTCGATTCCAGCGTGTCTAAATCCAGTGAATCGCCGACCTGCACGGATACACGCTCCAGAATAACCGAGTCAGCAAAACGGGAGTTGTTATTCAGGCGAACAAACTGCAGTGCCGGCGGGGTCGTTATGCATTGCACTACTGCGGCGCGATGGGCGAGGTATTTTTGTTTGTCTACCGCCAATGGGCGCAGTTTATCCTGCATTTCGGTTGCAGACGCGGCTTGGTAACCTATATCTATACCCTCTGCCGCCTTCGAAAAGTCCGCCGATGTCACAGTATCTGCCAGAGGGGGCTCGATCAGAATATCTCCGCTGGTGAGTGTTGCGATGTTTGCATCTGTGTTGGTTTTGGTCATGAAATTGGTTAATTGCCCGACCACCGAAAGCATGGTGTCCAGATCTTCCTTTGCCGTCAGGCCGGTGCCGACATTCACAGCGATGACGATATCGGCGCCCATGTCCCGCACGACATCGATGGGGACGTTATTCACCAGGCCACCGTCCACCAGCATATAATCGCCCCACACCACGGGATCAAACAGCCCCGGCACCGACATGCTCGCCCGCATCGCCAGAGCCAGGTCTCCGTGGTCAAGTACCACCTCTGAGCCGGTAACAAGATCGGTGGCGATTGCCCGGTAGGGGATGGGCAGGTTGGAAAAGTCGCTGGACTGAGTGCGTTGTTTTATCAGTGATTCAAACAGGAAGTTGATTTTTTGCCCGCTAATGGCACCTTGCTGCACCAAAGAAGAGCCTGCGCCTATGCCCAACTTGGGTCCGAACAGGATGAGGTCATCATCGCGCTTGCGTCGATAGGGTTGTTCCTTGCGGTCTGTTTCATCGACAAACAAATCGTCCCAGTCGATGCCCAGTATGACATCCTCAAGTTCGTCCGCGTTCATTCCTGTGGCATAGAGGGCGCCAACCAGAGAGCCTATGCTGGTACCTGTGACATAGTCGACCGGGATATTCAATTCCTCCAGCAATCGAATCACCCCGATGTGGGCGCTGCCGCGGGCTCCCCCACCGCCCAGAACCAAGCCGATTTTGGGTCTATCCACGGCGAGGTGCTCGCAGCTGGTGGCTGCGTAGAGCCTATCTGCCGGCAGCATCAGACAGAGCATTGCCCATAAGGCCGCACGCGGCGCTATGCTAGTCCAAACTTTGGTAAAGTTGTGCATCTTCGTCTTCTCCCTGATAGTCCTGCGGACTATCTCATACTCTCAATAGTCCCAGCCAATTCCCGTGGACACCCCGTAATCAAAGTCACTGTCACTGATAGTCCGGTTGTCATACACGCTCCAAGCGGTGATATCCCAAAACAGATCTTTGTACAGTTCCCAACGAAGCTGTATATCAGAATCGCCTCGCACACGGCCGCTGTCGGTTAAACTCGGATATAGATTCAGGGTAAATTTGACATCCAGTTCGGGGGTATCGAACTGCCATGTGGCGAATTGCAGCTTCAGTGCACCCTCCAGGCTGTCCCGCTCCCCACCTGCGGAGTCGCGCTCTGTATTTGCCTGTAGTCCTATCGCGGAGACCAGGTGGCGCTTGTTATCATCGATAAAGTAGCGACCAAAGCCGCCACCCAGTGACACCCTGTAGTCCAACTCCAATTCGTCGTTCGACTCATAGGATGAGTTCCCATACCGGAACAACCGCCTGGTACGCTCATTGGAAAATGCCCTGAACAAATCCAGCTTTGTACTACTGGTGGATTCCTCACGTGTATCGGAGATGGTATGACGCAGTTTGAGGGCACTGCGAGAGCGCTCTTTCTCGTAGCTTATGTCCAGGCCCAGGGAAACTTGTGTGGACTCGGAAGCTTTGGTGTAGTCGTAACCCGCGCTCAGATAGACATCCATTGCATCTTTGCGAGTCGTTTGCAGGGGGCGCAGTTCCGCTATCTGTAATCGGGGTGTATTGAACACAGCACTATCACCAATGACTTTGAATTCATCTGATTTTCCGTCTGAAACTATCCGTCCTATGCGCACAGAACCGTCGCTATAACGCACCTGAAATTTGTAATCGCTGGCAATGCCGGCGATCTCATCCCACTCAATTTTCACTGTGCCCATTGCGTCAGTGTTGCATTCCAGTAACCCGACGTAGAGGGATTTGATCTCGCAGGTGACACGATCGCCATTGAGAAGAGTGACGATGTCGGATTTTGGTCTGGCCCGGCAGTCTGCGCCGAACAGGAGCAGGATCAGCATGACAATTGAGGAAGACCGCAGAGCGTATTTCATTTGAGCACCCTCCATACCAACCGAACACTGTAGCCTACTCGCCCCAGGTCACGCTCGATTGAATTCTCCAGAATGATTTCATGATTTGGACTTCTTTATCATTTCCGGGGGCGGTACAAACTGACGTTGGTGAATCAGTGGTGGATAACCCGGGTCATCCGGGACACGTTGAGGCAACTGCCTCTCAAGAGTTTCATAGAGCGAACGGCTGGGAATGATGACGTTGTTGTCTCTTGCGTACACCGCCCACAACTCGAGCATGGCGGAAACTTTATCGGGGGCTTGTGCGGCGAGATTGCTACGCTCACTGGGGTCACTCGCGAGATTGTA
>JBALVT010000036.1:0-9252 GCA_036961345.1 Halioglobus sp. | reverse complement strand
GTCCCGAACGGCTTCCACTGCCAGCGTAGTTTCCAATCGCCCTGGCGCAGCGCTCGATTGCCGAACAGTTCCCATGCCAGGTAGTCCTGATCAGTGCGAATCGCGTCGCTCTCGCCAGCCAGCAATGGTAGCCATGATTTTCCGGTGAGTGGGGGTAGTTTGGATCCTGCTGCGGTGCCCGGGTATTGTGTGTCAGTTGCTTCGAGGAGGGTGGGCATGATGTCTGCAATATGCATTACGGCGTCGTTTATACTGCCGCCGGGCCTCGCCACTACAGGCCCGCTTACAACCAACGCGTTGCGTATTCCCCCCTCAGCCAGCCAACCCTTGTACTGACTGAACGGCGTCATGGATACCTGCGCCCACATGGGCCCGTAGCCCACAAATGAACCCGGCTCCCCCCAGTCTTTGGGTTCGTTATTTGCCCATTTCGTCGCTGCCCACTCGTGATTGAGCGTGCCGGGTGTACCTGCGATCATTTCAAACAGATCGGTACCTTCCGCGCCATTGTCGCCAAAGACCAGGAAAAGGGTGTTTTCGTATTCGCCGATAGATTTCAGATAGTCAACAAGGCGGCCAACATGGTGGTCCATATTTTCCAGCATGCCCGCGTACAGTTCCATCTTCTTGCCCAGTAGCGCTCTCGGTGCAGCTGCCAATTGGGAGGGATCCGGGACGAACCACATGCGCTCTGCCAGCGCTGTGTCTTCGGGCGTGATCCCCAGCTCTATCTGCCGGGCCAGCCGCTCGCGCCGCAACACATCCCAGCCCTTGTTGTATTCGCCCACATGACGTTTACGCCAGGCTTCGGGCAGGTGATACGGATCGTGCGGTGCCTGATGGGCAACGTAGGCGAAAAAAGGTTTACCGTCCGCTCTATTGGCGTCAATGTACTCGATCATCTTGTCGGTATAGGTGCGGGTTGCATAGTAGCCTTCGGGTAATTCACTGAGGTACTGGCCGTCCTCGGTGAACACCAGGCGGGGCGTGAGGGCAGACACGTTTGTCATGTCCCAGTAGTTGCCGCCGCCATCCAACAGTGAAAAATCGCGCTCAAAGCCGCGAGCGCGGGGGATTTTGTCAGGTGTTTTGCCCAGATGCCACTTGCCGGTCATATACGTGTGATAGCCGGATTGATTGAGTAGCTCCGGCAGCGTTGCCACAGAATTGTTGAGGTAGCCTTCGTAGCCGGGCTGTCCCACCTGATTGGGTGCGGTCCACTCACTCATATTACCGAGTCCGTTAAGATGTGTATCAACACCGGACAACATGACCGAACGGGTGGGTGAGCAGCTGGCGTGGGTATAAAACTGGGTGAAGCGGACACCCTCAGCGGCAAGCGCGTCGAGGTGCGGAGTATTGATCTCACCCCCGAACGAGCCCATGTCCGCGTAACCCATGTCATCCGCTAAGATGATTACGATGTTGGGCCGGTCATCAGCTCCAGCCCCGCCGGCAAATACCACCAGGGCGATTGTGCCGACGCAACAATGAGCCAATTTACCCCAGTTCATAAGTTCTCCTTGTTCCAGTATCGGGCGGCCATTCACAGCGGATCGCCCATCTTGAATGCTATTTATAGCGAACTAGACGGGACACCATTTGGTAAAAAGCGTCAGAAATCCTATTTCCGTCCACTTTGAGGAGGTTGTGCGTCAGCCAAAACCTCTGCTCTGTCCCTTCGAGTAGGTTTTGCGCAGCTCGGTCTTGAGCACTTTCCCGTTCGGGCTGCGAGGTAGGTCGCGTCGAAATTCGATATTTTTAGGTGTTTTTACGCTGCCCAGCCTTTGCCTGACCATATCAATCAACTCGGCTTCCTGACATTGCGCTTTGGGCTTGAGTTGTACTACCCCTAATACCTTCTCGCCCCATTTTTCATCTGGAATACCAATGACAGCACAATCCTGAACCGCTGAATGAGTACACAGCAACTGCTCAATTTCATTTGGAAACACATTGAAGCCACCTGTAATAATCATGTCCTTCTTGCGATCCACGATAGTGACGAACCCGTCCTCATCCATTACTCCAATGTCGCCTGTGTAGTGCCAGCCGCCCTTGCGCATTTCTCTACTGGCGCTCGGATTTTTGTAGTACCCGGGGGTAACCAGATCCCCACGGACCACAATTTCGCCTGCTTCGCCGTTGCCGGCAACCTCATCACCGTCGCTCATTATTGCGACCTGATTAAATACCGCAGGACGTCCGATACTCCTTAGTCGGCTCTCTATCACTGCGCCCTTTTCGTCGAGATAATCCCGTGGGGCTTTTGCAGTGATGATCGAGGGAACCTCTGACTGGCCATAGGCTTCCGACATCACCGGGCCAAATACTTCTACCGCCTGTTTTAGTTTTTCGAACGAAGTAGGTGCGGAACCAATCAGGAAGTGTTGTAACGAGCTGTAGTCATATAGAGCTACATCGGGATGTACCAGCATCATATAAAGAAGCGTCGGCGGAACGAACAGGTGGGTAATTGCGTGCTCTTGTATAGCTCGCAGAATGCCACCGGGATCGACCGTGGCCATGATGACATTGGTTCCGCCGCGGGCAAAATGTAAACAGCCCAGGACCCCCGCGGAGTGCGTCATAGGTGCTACCACGAGGTGTCGAGTATTGTCGTAATAATTGAAGTGGGCGTAAAAGTTGGCGAAGGAAGTAGCGATATTACGGTGATTTACAATCACTCCCTTTGAAGGGCCGGTCGTGCCACCTGTTGGGAAGATCGACAATATGTCCTCCATGGAATGATCCACCGCTGGAAACTTGTAATCGGCATCTCGCATCCACTCGGGTAGCGACGCCCCAAATTCGCTGCTCTCGTCGATGCAAACCGCTAATCGGATGGAGGGAGCCTGCGCGATGATCTCTTTGGCTTGCGCGGCGTAGGCACTGTGGTACAACAACAATTCGCCATCAAAACGATTGAGAAAATCCGCATTGACGGCGGTTGGATTGCGGGGGTTGATGGGTAGCCAGATTGCACTCGTACGGTAAACCCCCAGCAATACGAGAAAGGCAATACTGCTGTTTGGCGCCAGAATACCGACATGAGTGCCCTTGCCAAAACCCTTAGCGTGAAGTGCTGATGAGATTGAGTGCGTTTGCTGGCACGCCTCCCGGTAATTGTAATGTCTCGTCGCGTCTATGAAAGCAATGTTTTCCGGATACAGCGCAGCGCCTTTGTCAAAAAAATCTATGATACGCATCAGTAAGTTCTCCCTCTATGCTGCCGGTACCATAGCTTGCAGACATACTGAACACTTGGCATTATGCGTCTACATGCGTTCAGGAAGTGGAGAGTGGCCTTTAAAACCAGAGCAGCAGTAATTCGCGATTTCGATCGTCTGGTGTCTGATTTAGGCGGTGACCCTGGTGAGGTGGCCAATAGCGCCGGGATAAGGTTGGATCAACTCCGCAATCCGGAGTCACTGCTGCAAAACGATTTAATCACAGCGGTCTTGAGGCAATCAGCATTGACAACGGGCTGTGATCACTTCGGCCTGGAATTGGCAAAGCGGCGGGATTTGTCGAGTTATCTTGGCATCCTTGGAGAAATTGGCCAGTCCGCCGCCACCCTACACGACGCACTGACAGAACTGTTCAACCTGATGAGTATCCACACCGAAGCCACGCTATGGCAATTGCGCTGCGACGGTGAAGTAGGCTATGTGATTTTGTCTATAATCGAAGATTCTGCCGGCAGTTATAAACAGGTAGAACAACTTGTAATCACCTTGTTCTGGCGATTTATCGCCTTTCTTACCGAGAGCCACTGGCACCCCACCATGGTGAACTTCACGTTCAGTAAACCTGCGGACCTGGGGCCCTATCGTCGGGTATTTGATGTCCCCATTGTCTTTGACGCCGATTTCTGTGGCGTCGTTTTCCACTCCTCTGACCTGAAAATAAAGCTTTCACAACACGACGAGGTCCGGCACGAAAATCTCTATCAGTTTGCCCACAGTGTCAGGAGTTCAAGACCCAGGGATTTGTCGGAGGAAGTACGAATACTTATCCGGAAGAATCTGGAACTCCAACTGGTGGGTGAAGAATACCTCACGCGCTTTTTCCCTTTCGAGAAGCGCACCTTACAGCGCAAACTCACTGCGCAGGGGACAAGTTACCGGGAACTCCTGCACGACGTTCGAATAACCATGGCTATGGAATTATTGGCGAATTCGGATATCTCCATGACCCGGTTAGCCGAACGCCTGAGCTATACCGATCTTTCAAATTTCACCAAGGCATTTGTTGAGCACGCGGGAGTACCGCCATCTACCTGGCGGACCCGGGTCAAGGGAGCCTTTGATTCTGACTGAGTTCCAGAATTGCACGGTGGCGAAATGAAACTCTCCCCAAACGCTAATTCACTCAGTAAGTCTGACGCGGAAAACCAAATCTCAACAATTCAACCCTGTCATTGTTAGCGTCATTGGGCAACTGCTCGTTCGCAGCAAATTAACATTTCAGGGGGAATCATGAGATCTTCAAACTATATCCGGAAACCACTTACACTATTTGTCGGCGCCGCAATTTCAGCAACTAGCGTTTCTGCGGTGGCCCAAAATGAGGGTGGTGCGCCAAAGTTGGTTCTCGAAGAGGTCGTGGTTACTGCCCAGCGGCGTGCGCAGTCGCTACAGGATGTGCCCGTTGCGGTGTCAGCAATGGACGGCGATTTTTTAAGGGAGTCGGGTACTACAGATCTGCTGAATTTACAGATTCTGGTGCCGTCGCTGACAATGGAGCAAAACAAGGGGCCGGGTTTTGCCACCTTTCGGATCAGAGGCGTGGGGAATCTGGGCAGCATACCCAACTTCGAACCCGCCGTGGGTTTGTTTATCGATGGAGCCTATCGCTCAAAAAGCGGGCTCGGTGTAGGCCAGCTGGTCGATGTAGATCGGGTGGAGGTATTGCGGGGTCCACAAAGTACGCTCTACGGGCGCAATGTAACCGCTGGCCTCATTAGCGTATTTACCAAGCGCCCCACCGATGAGTTTGAAGGCTTTATCGATCTCAGCGCCGGCAACTACGACGCCGCCGTTGTAAAGGCGTCAATCAGCGGTTCACTGGGCGATAACATTCAGGGTCGTTTGAGCGGTCTCTGGGAAGAAAGAGATGGGACCTTTGAGGATATCAATCAAAATACCAAGCCCAATGAAAAATCGTCCAGGGCTGTTCGCGGACAATTGGCGTTCCAACCCACAGAGAAGTTATCCATTTTGGCCATCGGGGGCTATTCTGAAAAAGACGCAGACTGCTGCAACCAGGATGTTGATCTGGGGCCTCTTGGAGCCAGTTTCAGTGGCATCATCATGGGGGCAGAGCCCGATACCGACCCCACTAACAGGGTGGTGCAGTTCAGCGAAACCAATACCTATGAGGACGAGGCGAGAGAACTGACACTGAAAGTTGAGTATGATTTTAAAGATTTCGTACTTACTTCATTGACCAGTTACGATGATTTCGAGATTTTTGGGCTCCTTGATTCCGAGCAGACCCCTCTGGATGTTGTTACTTTCTATGACCTTCAGGAGGCCGAAACCTTCAGCCAGGAGTTCCGGCTCACCTCCGACAGTGGTGGCGATTTTGATTGGATGGCGGGAGTGGCCTACTATAAAAATGATTTCACCCGTGGTTCTCTGGACGGCGGCGAACCTACGGCTACTGTGGGTGTCCATGTAGTACTGCCACCCTTTCAGGCACCACCGGCATTGGGCGGACTGCCGGGGGACGCCTCCTTTTTCGAAAGCACATACGACACTGAAAACTACAGCATATTTGCGCAGGGGAACTGGCATCTGAATGAACGGCTTACCCTGGGAGCGGGTCTTCGCTGGTTCACTGAAGAAAAGGATATGACCATTAATTCCCGGGCAGAGGTAGGTGTTTTTCCCAGCTATGCCTTGATCACAACCGTTCCGGCGCCGGTAGCAGGCGACCGAGACACGGATCAGGTGGCGTGGAATCTTAGTGTTTCGTTTCACACAACTGATGACACTATGCTTTACGGGTCTGTATCTCAGGGTGCCAAAGGGGGTGGATTCAACGGCGGTTGGGATGGTCGGGGCGCATTGAGTGTGGATGACCGTGAATTTGATGACGAGGAAGTATTGAACTACGAATTAGGGGTCAAGACATCACTGCTGGATCAGCGGGTCACTCTCAATGCCAACCTGTTCTATTCAGAATTTGACGATTTCCAGAACGCTTCCTTTCTGGGATTGAGTTTCCTGGTGGCCAATGCCGAGGAAGTCACTACGAGCGGCCTGGAGATCGATACGGTTGCCTTGCTGACATCGTGGCTCACCGTCGACTTCTCCTACACCTACGTCGACTCCGAGTATCAGAAGTTTACTGAGGGCTCTTGCTATTACGGTAGAACCCCAGATGACCCTGTAGCTAATACCTGCGATCTCTCGGGTGATCCCCTGCCGCTAGCCCCGGAGAATCGTTATCACCTGGGCGTACTGGGTCACTGGAACGTTGCAAGCGGAGAGCTTTACGGCCGGGCCGACTACAGCTGGACGGATGAGACAGAGACCGACAACGCGCTTGAGCCAAGAGGTGTTCAGGACAGCTACGGTATTCTCAATGCCCGCCTCGGTTGGCGTAATGACTCCTTCGACGTCGCGGCCTGGATAATGAATGCGACCGACGAGGATGTGGTAACCCTGAGTGCGCCACAGACGCTTTTTGGAAGTGTTGATGGCGGGCGACAGGTCTACCTGAACGATCCGAAAACCTATGGGCTCACATTGCGTTACAGCTTCTGAAGAACCAACACATACGGGTAGTTACAGGAGTTCGAGTTGTAGCTGCCAAAGGGGGACCAATTAGTGAACTGCAAAATAAATATAGTGAACAAGCGACGTTTGGCAAGCCTCACTGCCGAGCTATTGGCCGTTGGTTGTCTGGCTTTATCGAGTTCGGCATGGGCGCAGGAGGAAAACGCCAATGAAGGGCGCTGGTCATTCACACCCTACGTGTGGCTAATGGACACCGCGATGGATGTCAGTATTCACGATCAGTCGATTGAGCAGGAAATAAAGTTCACCGATGTCATCGACAAAGTGGAGATCGCCTTTCAGGGACATCTGGAACGTAACACAGATAGATTCGGTCTTTTTGCTGATGTCACGTATTTTTCGATAGCCGATGATGTAACAGAGCACGGTGTGAAACTCGACGCAGATATCAAGCTGGAATTCTATGAAGTGGGTGCTCTATACCATCTGTCTGGCAATTCGCTTACCGGTATTTCGGTGCTCGGTGGGCTTCGACATGTTGCAAGCGAACAGGATATTGAGCTGCAGGGGGAGGGCGAACCTGGGCTCCAGCACAGCAGTTCAAATAGTGTCGGTCTAACGGATGCCATGCTGGGTGCACGTTATGTGAGACGCATTTCTGATCGCTGGCAGTTGGGCTTTCGCGGGGATTATTCCGTGGGAGACACCGAAGGGACGTGGAATTTTCAGGCTTTGATCGGTCGCCAATTCCAAACTAAGAGAATCAGAGGATCTGCCCTGTTCGGCTATCGTTACATGCAAATGGATATTGAGGACGGCCCGCTCGAATCTGAATATACCCTGTCCGGGCCAATCGTTGGTATGCGCATTGAATTCTGATCTTCTATACACCCTGTCTCGATTCGACTTCACCCCGCTGTATGGCCGCGACTTGTTCTGCCGTTATCCTGCCATTGTCGATAAAGAACTGTACGGCTTCAGGTGAGAATTTGGCATCAGGGGCATCGCCGGCAATGACTGCCAACATCGTACAGAGTTCTTCTTGCGGGTCCGTCTCAACAGCTTCAAATCGGCGCATGACGCCAACAGGCACACTTAGAGCATCGTGTTTACCCAGAATGGCATGATCTGTACCATCTGCGCCTTCCCACTCGAGCTTCCACGTACCGCTAAGCACCATAAAGGTCTCGTTGGTGTCATGCGCGTGCATTGGAACCCCATTGCCAGGGGCTGCCTTGACGAAACCCAAACCAAAGCCCGGTTTCAGATGGCTGATAGCCGGTGTCGATGTATCACCTACGGGATGAGGAACGGATGGATCATTGAATCGTAGATAGTCATACATCCAGCGATCACAGCCCGGTAAGCCGCTGTCGATAAATCCATCATTTTTGGGTTCAATATCGCCCGCTCGAGCAATGCACTTAATCATTTCTTCTTTTGTCGGCTTAACGATCGTTATGGTCATCTCGAATCTCCTTTTGAAAAAAATTTGTTGGTTTACCGGTTGATTGGAAAAGATGATCTCTCCAGCACGAGGCATTGAATTGAGTGCTATTAAATCAATCGTTGCCACCAGTAAAAAGTCAGTTTAGGAGGCTTTATTACTCAGGGCTTGTCATTACGCGTCAACGTATCAGAACTGAATCTTTTGGAAGGCATGGTTAATGAAGCCGTGACGCAAAATACCAAGCTGGTCCGGGTGGTCTCAGATATGTTGATCTGGCGACTTAACAAACCAAGAGAGGAAGAGCCGGTTATGAACGAGTATCTGGACGGAGACATCACACGAAGAAACTTGCTAAAACTCAGCACCGCATCGGCCGCTGCCGGTGTTGCCGGGACTTTGGCCCTGAACGTTTCAAGTGCACAGGCTGCGCCCTCAAGTGCTCGTAGCGGGGCACGCTACCTGTTGGATTGCCATATACATGTCGGCGGATCGCCCGCGCTCTCGGCCCTTGCTGATCAGGTCCATACACCAAGGGACTACCTCGCGCTGCGTGGCAAGCAGCCAGTGGTTTTTGCAGAGGCGGCGTCACAGGCTCAGGCCGACAATTCTGATAGCCTGATCGCAACAATGGACAAGAATGGAGTGACCCACGGAATCATCCAGCCAACACCCGGCAATAACGCCACCAATGAGCGCATTGCCGAGGTTGCGAAGCGAAACAAGGGTAGACTTTTCCCCCTATACCGCCCCGAAGCATTGTTGGGCAATCTCGGTACCGGCACGATGCAATCTCCCGACAAAGCACAACTGCGTCAGAATACGCTGCAAGTCGTTGATGAGATTGAAAACGTATTCCCCAAGCTTGGCATGTTCGGCATGGGGGAATTGGTCGTCGGCGGATTTGTATCGACCGCACTCGATCCGCTCGAAATTACTCGTGATATGGCTCCCATCATGGAAGCTTTGCGTCCTGGAAAGCTACCGATCATGTTGCCGACGGGTTCGTCGGGCTTTAAGGGCGGCATGTATTATGTCTACCAACCGATCTGGGTG
>JBALVT010000035.1:6488-28022 GCA_036961345.1 Halioglobus sp. | reverse complement strand
GCTGCCCGCGGTGGGTTCGGGTAGGTTGCTACAGGCAGGCGGCGACGCCTGTCGCAGATGAATGATCGTCCACGACAGAACCCGGCTTATCGACCAACTCCATTTTTATTTTTCGCGGTGCTCAAAACCGCGCTTTCACGTACATCTGCGACGCAGATTCTGTCATTTTTTTGGCCTTTTCCTAATATTGCGGTGTTGAGAAAAGATAAATCACGCCCTAACTTAAAGTAAACTCTTAACAAGTGCTGTTACAGGCCTGTTTTGTCAGAATATTTAGGCTTCAAGCGTCCCTGCAGCTCATTAGCTCTGCCACAAACCCGCGCTAATTATTTGAAATTACAACGTTTTTTCCTGTTCACGACCTTGACAGTTTTCCTATGTCGCACCTATAGTGGGGAGAAGTGGTAATAAGTGGATAAATCTGTCGAATTGTGGGTTTTTCGACCGATAAGTGGGGAAGTGAAACGTGTTCCGAGGCGTACAACACATCAATATGGATGCGAAGGGGCGGCTGGCGATTCCAGCTCGCCAGCGCGAGCCATTGTTGTCGCATTGTGCGGGCCAGGTAGTGCTGACAATTGACACTCAATCCTCCTGTTTGGTGATTTATCCTCTCCCGGAATGGGAGCGGATAGAAAAGGAAATTCAGATATTGCCAGCTCTCAAGCCAGCGGTGAAGCGATTTCAAAGGCTGGTATTGGGTTATGCGACGGATTTGGAATTGGATGACAACGGTCGAATGTTGCTGCCAGCCCCTTTGCGCGAATATGCCAGATTGGAGAAAAAACTGGTCTTGGTCGGTCAGGGCAACAAGTTTGAACTTTGGTCTGAGAGTCTTTGGATGGCAGAGCGTGATCAGGCCATCTTTGAGTCCAGTGCTCCAGAAGCTGAATTGCCCGATGAATTAATGTCCTTGTCACTCTAGGTGGACAGCATGCATCAAACTGTTTTGTTACACGAGGCGGTAAATGCTTTGGTAACCACCCCAGCTGGCTTCTACGTGGACGGTACTTTTGGGCGCGGCGGACACAGTCGGTGTTTGCTGGAAAGATTGGATGAAGGTGGGCGGCTGCTGGGTGTCGACAAGGATCCTCTGGCAGGCGCTGCGGCTGATGAGTTGATGGGGGCGGAGCCTCGATTCAGTTTTTTTCACGGGTCGTTTGCGCAGTTACCGCAAGAGTTGCAGCGAGTCGGTATTGATCGTGTCGATGGTATTTTATTGGATTTGGGTGTCTCGAGTCCGCAACTGGACGAGGCCGAGCGCGGTTTTAGTTTTATGCAGGACGGCCCTCTGGACATGCGTATGGATACCAGTCGCGGCGAGACCGCGGCTCAGTGGTTGTCTTACGCCACGCAGGCGGATATCGCAAAGGTTTTGAAAGAGTATGGAGAGGAGCGTTTTTCACGTCGGATTGCTGCGGCGATTGTTGCAGCCCGGGATGAAGAGCCCATAACCTCGACCGGCAGATTGGCCAAACTGGTCAGTGAGGCCAATCCAAGATGGGAAAAGCATAAACATCCTGCGACCCGCGCCTTCCAGGCTATTCGGATCAAAGTGAACAGGGAATTGGAGGATCTGCAGGATTTGCTTGCAGGTTCTTTGGATATGTTGCGCATAGGTGGTCGTCTGGTGGTGATTAGTTTTCACTCTTTGGAAGATCGGATGGTTAAGCGTTATATGCGTGATATGGCCAGAGGTGACCAGATACCAATGGGTGTGCCGGTGACAGATAGTGCTCTGAACAAGCGCATGAAGTTGGTTGGTAAGCCGGTTAAGGCGAGTGCCGGTGAAGTGGAAGAAAACGTTCGTTCGCGCAGCGCGATCATGAGAGTGGCTGAAAAAATAAACTGACAGTTCATGTCAGGCGGGCAGGTATGGCGGGTAAAAACACGGTGACAGTAACGCTGACGACTAGAGGCGACGAAAATCGGCGCCTATTTTGGTCGAATGCGGCTGTTCTCGGCCTGATTTTGGTGTCTGCTTTTGGGGTTATTCTGTCGACGCACAACTGCCGGGAGGCTTACGCAAAATTGCAGGTATTGGAAGCCTCTCAGTGGTATCTGCAGGAAGATCACGGTCGACTTGTTTTGGAGCACAGTACCTGGGCTTCGCATTATCGTGTTGAGCAGGTAGCGCGCAGGGAGCTTGGAATGTTTGCGCCCGCAGCTGCTTTGCAAAGGATTGTCGTTCAATGAGGAGGGCGTCCAAGAAAATACCAGTTGCCCCCTGGCGGTTTTATTCGCTGCTTGGGTTTTTGTTGATCCTGTTGGTTTTGTTAGTGGGGCGTGTATTGTCCCTGCAGGTACTCGATACCGACCGCGGACATGAGTTTCTGCAAGGTCAGGGGGAGATGCGGGCCGTACGAACAACTGAGATTCCGGCCTACCGGGGCATGATCTCTGATCGTCACGGAGAGCCGCTGGCGGTGAGTACACCCGTTGTTTCTATCTGGGCAAATCCGGCGTTGCTGAAATCGTCCGGGCGCTTGCCGGAGTTGGCAGCTGCGCTTGGAATCAGTCTTGTAGATTTAAAAGACAAGCTGGATCGTTTTGGAAAAAAACAGTTTATGTATCTTCAGCGGCATCAGGTGCCCGTTGTGGCCAGGAAAATTCTGGAAATGCGAATCGCCGGGGTCTATGGCGAGCGGGAGTACCAGCGCTATTATCCGGCAGGCGAAGTGGCGGCGCATGTGGTGGGTTTTACCAACCTCGATGACAAGGGTATTACCGGCTTGGAGCTCGCTTACGAGGATTGGCTGCGCGGCGAACCTGGAAAGAAAAAAATTATCAAGGATCTGCACGGCGACGTGGTTCGCGATATTGGTGTATTGCGGGCAGCCAGTTCAGGCAATGATCTGGTATTGAGTATCGATTTGCGTCTGCAGTATCTACAGCACAGTGAGTTGCAAAGGGCGATGACGATCACGGGTGCGGAATCCGGTACGATCGTCACACTCGATAGCCGTACGGGCGAGATTCTTGCAATGGTGAACTCTCCTGTATACAACCCGAATAATCGCAGCGGTGTAAAAGCGTCGAGCATGCGAAATCGCGCTGTTACCGATGTCTATGAGCCGGGCTCAACAATGAAGCCGTTAACGGTTGCCGCTGCGCTTGAGACGGGGCAATTCAATACGCAAAGCATTATCGATACGTCTCCTGGTCGCATTCGCGTTGGTCGCAAAACACTACCAGATCCGCGCAATTACGGTGAGATATCAGTCTCCCGAGTTGTAGAGAAATCCAGCCAGGTCGGCATTACCAAGATTGCGTTGGCGATTGGCCATGAGCCTATCTGGAATATGTTTAACCGCTTTGGCATGGGGCAGCCACCTGGGATAGGGTTTCCCGGAGAGAGTAGCGGCATTTTGCCCACTCGCAGCAAATGGCATGAAATTGAAAAGGTCACCCTCGCTTTTGGTTATGGCTTGACAGCTTCACCTCTGCAGTTAGCCCATGCCTATACAGTTTTTGCCAACAGTGGTGTGCAGCCGCAGCTGTCGCTACTGGCATTACAGGGCGAGACGCCGGAAGGGCGGGCTGTGCTCGCCCCGGAAATTGCCCAAAAAATGTTGCAGATATTGCATCGGGTAACAGGAGAGCATGGAACCGCCAAGAAAGCTCGGGTGCCCGGTTACCAGGTAGGAGGTAAAACGGGAACAGTTCATAAAGTGGGCCCGGGTGGATATGTCGATGATCAATATGTTGCTTTGTTTGCAGGCGTAGCGCCGATTGAAAATCCGCGCATAGTGACAGTGGTGATATTGAATCAGCCCCAGGGTGATTCCTATGGCGGTGGCTCTGCCGCGGCGCCGGTATTTTCACGCGTGACAGCCGGTGCGTTGCGGTTGCTCAATGTGGCACCGTCGGAACCTGAGTCGGTAATCGCTCTGGGTGCAGCTCGGCGTGGGGGGGAGGTGTAGTGATGGCGGCCATGCAACTCGATAATTCTGCACGTACTCTGCGTGCAATACTCGGTAGTGTCCATTCCGACTTCGAAGGTATCGCTATTTCGGGTGTTCAGCTAGACAGCCGTAAAGTGGTGGCAGGCGATTTGTTTCTAGCGATGCCTGGCGATGTGCATGATGGCCGTCAGTTTATTGAGCAGGCCGTTGCCAACGGAGCCGTCGCTGTGGTGGCTGAGCCTCCCGTGGCCGGCTATATAGATGCGGTATCTGTTCCGGTAATAGAAGTACCTGAACTGGCATGCGAAGCCGGTGTGATTGCCTCGCGCTTTTTCTCCGATCCCAGCGCGGAGCTGCAAGTCGTTGGAGTCACCGGGACCAACGGCAAAACGACTACCTGCGCCTTAATGGCGCAGTTGTTGAGGTCTTTAGGGAAAACTTGCGGTGTTATCGGTACTTTGGGTGCCAGTTTGGACGGCGCAGTGTCCGCTGCCCCTAACACGACCCCCGACCCGGTATCCCTTCAGTCGCAATTGGCGCAGTGGCGCGACATGGGGGTAGATGCGGTGGGGATGGAAGTTTCATCGCATGCACTTGTCCAGGGCCGGGTGTCAGGTGTTCAGTTTCGGACGGCGATACTAACCAACCTGTCCAGGGACCATCTGGATTATCACGAGACAATGGCTGCCTATGGGCGCGCCAAGATGCAGTTGTTCATGGTAGAAGGTTTGCGGAATGCCGTGGTAAATCTCGATGATGATTTCGGGCTGCAGATTCTCACTGTTATTGAGCCTGATGTGCGGGTTGTGACTTACTCACTAAGGCCGGATAGGGCCGCTGATATTCACTTCTCCGATATCTGCTTTCATGGTGCAGGTGTGACGGCGACGCTCAATACACCTTGGGGGAAGCGCAATTGCACCAGTCCCCTGCGTGGTCAGTTCAACCTTTCCAATTTGGCCGGGGCGATGGCGGCCCTGTTGGTGAACGGTGAAGATCTCGACGCACTGCTCGAAGCTGCGCGTGCTTTGGTGCCGGTGCCGGGGCGTATGCAGTCCATTGAAAACGATTCGGGTTTACAGGTCATTATTGATTACGCTCATACCCCCGACGCACTCCAGCAAGTGCTGCTGGCATTGCGCCCTCATGTCAAAGGCTCTCTGATAACGGTCTTTGGCTGCGGCGGTGATCGAGACCCTGGCAAGCGTTCGGTTATGGGGCGTTTGGCTTGCGAGCTCTCCGATCGCGTTGTGGTCACCAGCGATAACCCCAGGAGCGAGCATCCGCTGGCTGTTCTCAGGCAGATTGAAGCCGGCTGCACCGGAGACTTCCAGTTGCTTGTCGATCGCGCCGACGCCATTGCGCACGCTATTGCGGATGCCAAAGAAGGTGATTGTGTATTGATTGCCGGAAAGGGTCATGAGAATTACCAGATTATCGAAGAGCAGCACCACCATTTCAGTGACGAGGAACAGGCGCTGCAAGCTCTCGACATGAGGGTCGAGCGATGATGCGGTCCTGGAATTTATCTGAACTGGAAGTTCCGCTCGAAGGGCATCTCATGGGGCATGATCGCACTGTGACTGGTATCTCCATCAACAGTCGGGACCCTCAAGAAGGTGCGCTTTTTGTCGCTCTCTGTGGTGAGCGTTTCGATGGGCATGAGTTTCTCGGACAGGCGCAACAATCTGGTGCTGTGGCAGCACTGGTGAGCCGTGATGTCGATCTCGCCCTGCCGCTTTTACGAGTGGCAGATACACAGCGGGCACTCGGTAAGCTGGGTGCATATAACAGAGAGTCTTTTGTCGGCCAGCTTGTCGCAATTACTGGCAGCAGCGGTAAAACGACTGTTAAGAACATGATTGCCGCTATCTTGTCTGTGCGCGGTGAAACATTGGCTACCCGGGGAAATTTCAATAATGAAATAGGCGTTCCGCTGACACTACTGGAACTCAAGCCGGAACATCAGTTTGCGGTTGTAGAGATGGGAGCTGCGCGTCGCGGAGATATCGCATGGTTGTGTGAACTCGGGCGACCTTCTATCGCTTTGCTGCTCAATGCGCTGCCTGCCCATTTACAGGGCTTTGGCAGTATCGAAGATGTAGCCGCTGCAAAAGGTGAGATTTTTGACAATCTTGGAAGGTCGGGAATAGCTATTATCAATGCCGATGAGATTTGGTCGCAGCAGTGGCGGGATCGGGCTTCCCCTGCGCGGGTTATAGATTACGGTGTTGCGACATCCGCAGCGATCGGTGCAGCGGCAATTGAGTC
Organism: Halioglobus sp.; assembly: GCA_036961345.1. Lineage (GTDB taxonomy): Bacteria > Pseudomonadota > Gammaproteobacteria > Pseudomonadales > Halieaceae > JBALVT01. Next base: position 21,846 of record JBALVT010000035.1, on the reverse strand, counting down.
GCTTGGTATCTCTGGTACACGGTTTATCGCTACCACGCCGCTGGGTGATATAGAGGTGCTGTTGCGGCTTCCCGGCCTTCACAATGTCAGTAATGCCCTGGCTGCTATTGCCGTAGGTGTTGCCTGCGACTTGTCTGTGGCGGAAATAAAACAGGGGCTTGAGTCCGCAGCGCCCGTGGCCGGCCGGCTGTCGGTGCAGCGGGTTAGCTCTGGCGCGGAAATTATCGATGACTGCTATAACGCCAACCCCGGATCGGTGCGAGCGGCCATCGACTTACTGGTTAGTTGCGATGGCAGGGGAACGCTTATCCTGGGGGCAATGGGCGAGTTGGGGGCTGACAGTGCGGCGCTGCATAACGACATCGGGGTATATGCCAAGGCCTCGGGTCTTGACCAGTTTTGGGGTGTAGGGCCAGAACTTGAAAGCGCTGTAGTTGCTTTCGGTGACGGTGGTCGTCACTTTTCCGATAGAAGCTTGGCGCAGCAGGCTTTGTCCGGTGCCTTTGCAGCGGGGGACGTTGTGCTTATCAAAGGCTCTCGGAGTACGGCGATGGAGCAATTGTTACACGCTCTGCAAAAAAATGAATTTGAAGGTGGGGGCTGAGTCATGCTGCTGCTACTTGCACAATACCTTACCCAGTTTGAATCCAGCTTTCAGGTTTTCCAATATCTTACCTTGCGGGGCATTCTTGGAGCAGGCACTGCGTTGGCCATTTCTTTATTGGTTGGCCCCACAATGATCCGGCGCCTCAATTTTCATCAGGTTGGTCAAGCCGTGCGCAGTGATGGCCCGGAAAGCCATTTAAGTAAATCGGGTACGCCCACCATGGGTGGGGCCTTGATTCTTGTGGCTATCGCGGTGAGCACATTGCTATGGGCAGATTTAACGAACGCCTATATCTGGATTGTACTTCTTGTCACCGCGGTGTTCGGTGCAGTGGGCTGGGTTGACGATTATCGCAAGGTAGTGGAGAAGGACTCCCGTGGATTGCCTGCGCGCTGGAAATATTTGTGGCAATCCTTAGCCGGATTGGCGGCAGCTCTATACCTTTACCTTGCCTTTGATACCCCTGTGACCACCGAGTTGTATCTGCCTTTTTTCAAGGACTTTGCCTGGAGCATGGGGCCCTCATTTGTCGTACTGACCTATTTTGTCATCGTTGGGTCGAGTAATGCGGTTAATTTAACGGATGGCCTGGATGGCCTGGCAATCCTGCCAACGGTTTTGGTGGGTACGGCGCTGGGCATTATTGCCTATCTCACCGGGCACGTGGATTTTTCAAATTATCTACATATTCCCTATGTCGCCGGCAGTGGTGAGCTGGCGGTTTTCTGCGGCTCGATCGCAGGTGCTGGTTTGGGTTTTCTTTGGTTTAACACTTACCCAGCACAGGTTTTTATGGGTGATGTCGGGGCTTTAGCGTTGGGGGCGGCTTTGGGTACGGTCGCGGTGATTACCCGGCACGAGGTTGTCTTTTTTATCATGGGCGGAATATTTGTTCTGGAGACGGTATCGGTCATTTTGCAAGTGGCTTCGTTTAAGTTAACTGGTAAGCGGATATTTCGTATGGCGCCTATTCACCATCACTTCGAACTGAAGGGGTGGCCAGAGCCACGGGTGATCGTGCGCTTCTGGATTATCACGGTCATGTTGGTCCTGTTTGGACTGGCAACATTGAAACTGCGCTAGGTGAAAAAGAGGTGAGTCTGGCAGTGAATCGCGATTTGATAGCAAGCAGTGATACCCGGGTGGTCGTCGGTTTAGGCGCTACCGGGTTGTCGTGCGCGCGCTATTTCCGTCGAATGGGTCTACCGTTTTCGATGATTGATACCCGCGATGTACCTCCCGGACTGGAAGTGTTCCAGCAGGAGTTTCCCGATGTACCGCTGTTTTACGGCGATGTCCCCGCTGGTGTGATTGAGCATGCTTCTGAGGTGGTAGTAAGTCCTGGAGTGCCGCTGACCGATCCGGTGGTGGTCAGGGCAATTGAATCTGGCGCTGAGGTGGTCGGCGATATAGATCTGTTTGTGCGTGAGGCGGCGGCCCCCGTTATTGGTATCACGGGTTCCAATGCCAAATCAACAGTCACGGAATGGGTGGGGCAGATGGCTCGCGATGCGGGTATCCGTGTGGCTGTGGGAGGTAACCTCGGCCTGCCTGCGCTGGATTTGCTTTCAGGCGATTGTGAGCTTTACGTTTTGGAGTTGTCCAGTTTTCAGTTAGAGAGGGTGGGCACTTTAAACCTCGCTGTGGCTACCGTCTTGAATGTCAGCGCAGATCACCTTGATAGGCATGGCACTATGCCTTTGTATCATCGTGCGAAACACCAAATCTTCCGCGGTTGTGCCAAAGCGGTAGTCAATCGGGATGATCCGTTGACTACTCCACTTGTCGCTGATGATGTGGCTGTTTTAAGCTGGGGTATGAACGAGCCCGATTTAGGTGGGTTCGGCCTGCGAAGCGAAAATGGCGGGGAGTACCTTACTCGGCAGTTTGATTTGTTATTGCCGGTAGAGGAGTTGGGTTTGCGCGGCCGGCACAATATCGCCAATGCCCTGGCCGCTTTGACCATTGGTTTTGGTGCTGGTTTTCCCATGGCGGAAATGTTGCAAACCTTGCGTCAATTCAAAGGCTTATCTCACCGCTGTGAGTGGGTTGCAGATATCGCCGGTGTGGCTTATGTAGATGATTCCAAGGGTACCAACATAGGTGCTACCCAGGCGGCGCTGGAGGGTTTAGGTGCCGACCAGAATATAGTTCTTATCGCGGGGGGGCAGGGAAAGGGCGCAGACTTTGGTTTATTGGCGCCAGCAATAGGTCGCCACTGCAAACGCGTGGTGCTAATCGGTGAGGCGGCTCAAGAAATGATCCATAGCTTCAGTGGCAGTACCGACACCGTTGTCGCTTCTTCTATGACCGACGCGGTGGAGCTGGCCGCCGATGTTGCTGTGGCTGGTGATACCGTGCTGTTGTCACCGGCTTGTGCAAGTTTTGATATGTTTTTGGGGTATGAAGACAGAGGGAATAAATTTGCGACTGCGGTGAGTGCTTTGTCAGGGGGTAAGTCATGAGCAGTTCTGACTCTGTGGCGTTGAGTAATCCTGTGCCCCTTGATTTTACATTGGTATTACTGGGGCTTTCGCTTCTGATGGTCGGTTTGGTGGCCATAAGTTCTGCCTCCATTGAGTATGCTGAATGGCATTACGACAATCCGTGGTTCCATACCACCCGTCACCTCGTTTACATAGTCGTTGCGTTGAGTGTTTCTGTTTGTGTATATCGAGTGCCGCTGAGTTTTTGGGAAAACAGCGGTTGGGTGTGGCTGTTCGTCGCGCTTGCCTTGTTGTTGCTGGTGCTGATTCCAGGCGTGGGTAAGGAGGTTAATGGTAGTCAGCGTTGGTTACCTATTGGTCCATTTACATTGCAACCGTCAGAATTTGCCAAACTAGCCCTTGTCGTTTATCTGGCGGGCTATTTAGTGCGCAAGGAAAATGAGGTCCGCAACGAGTGGCGCGGTTTTCTCAAACCCATGGCGGTTCTTTTTGCCATGACCTTGTTATTGATGGTTGAACCGGATTTTGGTGCTACCGTGATTGTGGTGGGAACGGCGTTTGGTATGTTGTTTCTTGCCGGGGTAAAAATAGGTCATTTCTCACTGGTGCTACTAGGAAGCGGTGTCGCAATGTTGGCATTGGTTATGAGCGCGCCCTATCGGGTGAAACGGCTTACCGCTTATACCGACCCATGGGCGGATCCATTTGATACAGGTTTTCAGTTGACGCAGTCCCTGATTGCCTTTGGTCGCGGGGAGTGGTTTGGCGTTGGTTTGGGTAATAGCGTGCAAAAGCTCTTTTATCTTCCCGAAGCCCATACTGATTTTGTGTTTTCCATCTGGGCGGAAGAAACTGGGTTTGTCGGCGCAATTGTGGTGATTGGTCTCTATGCTGCTTTGATTGGCCGCGTTTTATGGATTGGCCGACGCGTAGGGCTAGCCGGGAATTTATTTGGCAGTCATATTTGTTACGGCTCGGGGTTGGTTTTTTCCGGACAGGCGTTTATCAACATGGGGGTGAGTTCAGGTCTTTTGCCAACCAAGGGTTTAACACTGCCATTTGTGAGTTATGGCGGCAGCAGTTTGATTGCCTGTTGTTGTATGCTCGCGCTGGTTCTGCGCATCGACATGGATACACAGCCGAGCCGCGGGGGAAGCAAGAAATGACGCTTGTTCAATCCCCGATGGTATTGATGATGGCTGGCGGAACAGGCGGGCATGTTTACCCTGCGCTTGCGCTCGCCCGGGAACTGCGCGATAGAGGTTGTCGCGTGGAATGGGTGGGCACCGAGCGAGGTCTTGAGTCACGAGTGGTGCCACAGGCAGGTATTCCTCTTCACACTCTGGTGGTTCGTGGAGTGCGTGGTAAAAATCCGCTGTGGAAAATACTCGGCGTATTTTATCTTATCCTGTCTACGTTGCAGGCACTGTGGCTTGTCCTTCGGCTCTCGCCAAAATGTGTCGTGGGTATGGGCGGGTACGTTGCCGGGCCCGCCGGTGTCGCGGCCTGGTTACTGCGCAAGCCGCTGGTGATTCACGAACAAAATGCCGTTGCAGGAACAACTAATCGTCTCTTGGTCCCATTTGCATCACGTGTCTTAAGCGGCTTCCCTGGAGCTTTCAAGCCAGGGGTTGAAAACACTGTTGTTGGTAATCCTGTGCGTCGGGAATTTATCGAACAGGCGGCGGCAAGTTCCTATGATTTTGACGGTCAGCGGCCCATGCGTTTATTGGTCGTCGGTGGAAGTTTGGGTGCGCAGGCAATTAATGATGTGGTGCCTGAAGTCGCAAAAAGACTTTTTTCCGGAGACCAGCCCGCTATTGAGTTTTGGCATCAGACGGGCACCATGCATGCTGAGCTTGTGCGCGGAAGCTACGGGGCACTGCTTGATCAGGGGGTGAAAGTCACTGCGTTTATTGAAGACATGGCTTCGGCTTACGAGTGGGCCGATTTGGTTTTGTGTCGCGCGGGTGCACTTACGGTATCTGAGCTTTCCATTATGGGGCGTCCGGCGATACTGGTACCACTACCTCAGGCGATTGATGACCACCAGAGTGCCAATGCGCGATTTTTGGTTGCTCCCGGTGGAGCTGTTCTTCTGCGGCAAAGCGAAATGTCGGCCGACACCTTGATAGATTTATTGAGCGGGTATCTAAAAAATCCCCGTCAACTTACGGCGATGGCTGCTGCCTCGGCCGGCCTGGGTATTCCGCGAGCGACTCAAATCGTTGGTGATTATTGTGAGGCGTTGATAAATGATCACTGATAATGGCAGCTATGTTATTCCCGAGATGCGTCGAATTCGTTGCATTCATATGATCGGGATTGGCGGTGTAGGCATGAGCGGCATCGCTGAAGTTTTGGTAAATCTTGGGTATCGGGTTACTGGATCGGATATGCGCTCAAGCCGCGTCACAAAACGTCTTGAATCATTTGGTATTCGAGTGTTTATCGGACATTCCGCTGAGCAAATTGGCGAGGCCGATGTGGTGGTCAGTTCCAGCGCAGTTAACACCGAAAACCCGGAGATTGTGGCTGCAAGAAAAGGTCGTGTGCCGGTTATTCCCCGGGCGGAAATGCTCGCAGAGCTCATGCGCTACCGGCACGGCATTGCGGTGGCAGGTACGCATGGAAAAACGACCACAACAAGTCTCGTTGCTTCGATATTTGGCGAGGCGGGCCTGGACCCAACCTTTGTCATAGGTGGCCAGCTAAATAGCGCTGGTAGTAATGCTCAGCTCGGCGCCAGTCGATTCTTGATTGCCGAAGCGGATGAGAGTGATGCTTCATTTCTTCATCTGCAGCCGATGGTAACGGTGATCACGAACATCGAAGCTGATCATATGGAAACCTATGGTGGTGACTTTTCCATACTGAAACGCACCTTTTTGGATTTCCTGCAGAATCTGCCTTTTTACGGCTTGGCCGTGTTATGTGCCGACGATGATGTGGTGGTAAGTCTTGTTCCCGAGGTGACCTGCCCGGTAGTGACCTACGGATTTTCTGAACACGCTGATTATCGTATTGACGAATTATGCCGGTTGGGATTGACAACACAGTTTTTGGTTCGCCGACCCAACGGCTTGAAGCCACTGCGGATTAATTTGAACATGCCGGGCACCCACAATGTACTCAATGCGACTGCGGCAGTCGCAGTGGCAAGTGATGAAGGTCTGGATGATAGGGCGATACAGCAGGGTCTAGAAAAGTTTTCCGGTGTCGGTCGCCGTTTTCAGCAATTGGGCGAAATCAAATTTCCCGGAGGCAGTGCTTTGCTGCTGGATGATTACGGACATCACCCAACAGAAGTTAGCGCGACATTGGAATCGCTGTCACAAGTGTGGGCTGACAGGCGGGTAGTAATGATCTATCAGCCCCACAGATTTACCCGCACGCGAGACCTCTATGAGGATTTTGTAACGGTATTGTCTCGCTGTGATGTGCTGATTTTACTGGATGTCTACTCTGCAGGAGAGGATGTCATTCCCGGAGCTGATAGCCGCAGCCTTGCCAGGAGTATTCGTCAGCGAGGCCTGGTCGATCCACTTTTTGTAGGAACAATTGAGGAGGTTCCCGCGCTGCTGAAAGACATTCTGCAAGATGGTGATGTGGTGATAACCCAGGGCGCCGGCAACGTGGCACAGTTGGCTCAGGATCTGTCGGCCAGAGACTTTTCCAGCGAGGCATCCCAATGAGTGCGCAAAGTTTGCGGGGGAAAACTATTGCCGTATTACTTGGAGGTACATCTGCTGAGCGAGAAGTGTCTTTGCAAAGTGGTGCGACCGTAGTAGCAGCGCTCGAGTCGATGGATTACCTGGTAAGGGTGGTAGATCCTAACGATGCGAACTGGATGGAGCGTTTACGCGGCGCGGATTTTGTTTTCAATGCGCTGCACGGGCCCGGGGGAGAAGACGGCGTGATGCAGGGGGCTTTGGATGCTTTAGGCCTGCCATATAGCGGTTCTGGTGTGCTGGGGTCTGCACTGGCAATGGACAAAAAACGTAGCAAGCAGCTTTGGCAGGGTATAGGGCTTTCAACAGGTGGTTTTGTCACACTGGCCGCTGATACTGATTGGCAGTCTGTTATAGACCAATATACAAAAGTATTTGTGAAGCCGGCCTGTGAGGGTTCGAGTATCGGTATGGCGCCTGCTGATAACGCTGCAGATTTGCGCGGCGCATTTGAAGCTGCTGCGAAGTACTCCGGAGAAGTGATCGCCGAGCAGTTTATCGACGGGCCAGAATATACAGTTGCTGTGCTGGGCGATGAGGCTTTGCCTTCTATCCGTCTGGAGGCAAAAAACGAGTTTTACGATTACGAGGCGAAATACCTTTCTGAAGAAACTCAATATCACTGTCCGGCAGGTCTCAACGAAGAGGAAGAGACACAGCTGTCTGCGCTGGCTCTGGAGGCATTCCATTCTCTTGGTTGTCTGGGGTGGGGCCGAGTAGATTTGATGCGCGATAGTGCTGGTCAGTTTTATGTTCTGGAAGTCAATACGATTCCGGGGATGACCTCTCACAGTCTGGTGCCAATGGCCGCATCCGCAGCGGGAATGAGTATGGAGATGTTGGTGCAGCAGATTATTGAACATAGCATGGTGGCCCGACGTGGATAGCCCCAGAGTGTTGAAAAACTCCGCAAAGTCCTCCAGGCGCGTGCGCGGTGCGGCGAATGGAGCGACACGAAAAGTAACGGTTGAGAAAAAGGAGCCAAGATCCTTTGCCTGGGTAAATCGCCTGTTTGTACTGGCGGGTGTAGGTGTTGTTGTTATTGCACTGGTGAAGGCGGCCATCGCTCTTAATGCAATTCCCGTTGAACGAATTGTCGTGAGCGGCAAGCTTGAGCACACTCAAACGTTGGTTCTGCAAGAGATGGTGCAGCCGGCGTTGGTGGGCGGTTTTCTTAGTGCAGATTTAAAACACATACAGGCCCAGCTGGAGAGTCTCCCCTGGGTATATGAAGCTTCGGTGAAGCGGCAGTGGCCCAATGCTCTGGAAGTACACGTCGTTGAGCAGCTTCCTATTGCGCGTTGGGGTAAAAGCGGATTTCTCAATCACGAAGGAGAGGTATTTCATCCTTCAAGCAATAAGTCCTGGGAGTCACTACCAATGCTCTGGGGTATTGATGGCTCAGAGCAAAAATTAATAGGCGACTATCAGCTGATAAGCGAAATATTAATGCCTATGGAGCTATCGGTGTTTGAATTGGCCGCTGATGGTCTTGGGCAGTTAAGAGCCACATTGTCGGGGGGGATAGAGTTAATACTGGGTGATGAGGAGCTCACAGAAAGATTGGAACGATTTGCAGCACTCTATCGTGAGAGTCTGTTTGAGCAAAAGGAGAAAATCCGCAGTGTAGATATGCGGTATCGAAGTGGATTAGCGGTGGCGTTTGAAGAGCTGCCGAATGTGGCTGGTATATAAATGAACGGATGGTTTGGGGAGACACTGCCATGGGCAGCGCGCAGGACAAGAAAATGATTGTGGGATTGGATATCGGGACTTCAAAGGTTGTTGCCATCGTTGGAGAGATCGGCGTCGATGGCGCGATTGAGGTAGTCGGTATCGGCTCCAATCCATCCAAGGGTATGAAAAAGGGCGTAGTGGTTAATATTGAATCCACGGTGCAGTCGATTCAGCGCGCAATTGAAGAGGCTGAATTAATGGCCGGCTGCCAGATTCACTCGGTCTATGTGGGTATCGCTGGTAGCCATATTCGCAGTCTTAATTCACATGGCATAGTGGCGATTAGAGACAGGGAAGTGTACGGGCTGGATCTGGAGCGGGTCATTGACGCGGCGCAGGCGGTGGCTATTCCAGCCGATCAAAAGGTTTTACACATTCTGCCACAGGAATATGTGATCGATAACCAGGAAGGTATTAAAGAGCCTTTGGGGATGTCGGGTGTTCGTCTTGAGGCAAAGGTGCATCTGGTGACCTGCGCAGTGAACGCTGCACAGAATATTGAAAAATGTATTCGTCGCTGCGGACTGGAAGTTGAAGAAGTGATTTTGGAACAGTTGGCATCCAGTTATTCGGTTTTAACCGAGGATGAAAAAGAGTTGGGAGTTTGTCTTGTTGATATCGGTGGGGGCACTACCGATATCGCAATATTTACGGATGGGTCGATTCGTCATACGGGTGTGATTCCGATAGCTGGCGATCAGGTTACCAACGATATTGCTATGGCGTTGCGTACGCCCACTCAGCATGCAGAAGAAATAAAAATCAAATACGCCTGCGCACTGACCCAGTTGGCGGGCGCGGATGAAACCATAAAGGTTCCCAGCGTCGGTGACAGGCCGCCTCGTGATTTGTCACGGCAGGCGCTGGCGGAAGTAGTGGAACCGCGCTACGACGAATTATTTACCCTCGTGCAAGCGGAACTTCGCCGCAGCGGCTTTGAAGATATGGTGCCTGCGGGCATTGTTCTCACCGGCGGTACCTCAAAAATGGAGGGTGTGGTCGAGTTGGCGGAGGAGATATTTCATATGCCGGTACGGGTAGGTTTTCCGCAGTCGATAAAAGGGCTAAACGATATTGTTCGCAATCCCATTTATTCCACGGGGGTTGGTTTGCTGCTATACGGCAATCAGCATCAGGCTGACGGCTATTCCGTGACGGCGCGCAGTAATGCGCCGGGTGAAAGTGTTTTTGGCAGGTTTAAGGCCTGGCTACAGAGTAATTTTTAACTGAAGTTTCAGTAGTAAACCGTCGTTAATAGCGACAATTTTAATATAAAAGGGGAAATACCATGTTTGAACTGATCGATAACGTACCAGATACCGCGGTAATAAAAGTCGTGGGTGTCGGCGGTGGTGGTGGCAACGCCGTCAAACACATGATTGAAAACAATGTCGAAGGCGTTGATTTCATTTGTGCCAATACTGATGCGCAGGCTCTGTCTGACGTTGAGTCAAAGACTGTGTTGCAACTTGGAGGAGAAATAACAAAAGGGCTCGGAGCCGGTGCGAATCCGGAAATTGGCCGTGCTGCCGCCATGGAAGATAGAGATCGTATTGCTGATGCTCTGCGCGGCGCCGATATGGTTTTTATCACCGCCGGTATGGGTGGCGGTACGGGCACAGGTGGTGCACCCGTTGTCGCCGAGGTGGCTAGGGAGCTGGGCATTTTGACCGTCGCTGTTGTTACCCGCCCTTTTCCTTTCGAAGGGAAAAAGCGCCTGAAAATAGCTCGAGAAGGCGTTGCGGAACTTCAACAGCATGTTGACTCTCTAATCACCATTCCCAATGAGAAACTGCTGGAAGTGCTGGGGAAAAATACCAGTTTATTAGATGCCTTTAGAGAGGCGAATGATGTACTGTTGGGCGCAGTTCAGGGTATCGCAGATTTGATTATTCGCCCGGGCATGATAAACGTGGATTTCGCGGATGTCAGGACCGTAATGTCCGAAATGGGCATGGCGATGATGGGTACCGGCAGCGCCAAGGGCGAAGATAGAGCTCGCGAAGCTGCTGAAAAGGCCATTAACAGCCCACTACTTGATGATATCGATTTACAGGGCGCCAGAGGTATTCTGGTCAATATCACCGCCGGTTTGGATCTCTCTTTAGGAGAATTTTCGGAGGTTGGTGACACCATAGAGGAATTTGCTTCAGAAGAAGCAACTGTGGTGGTTGGAACAGTTATCGACCCTGAGATGACTGAAGAGCTGAAAGTCACAGTGGTTGCCACGGGTCTTGGTAGCGAGGTTGCAAGAGCGCCTCTGCAGATGGTGGAAAGCACTGCAAAGCCGGTAGAGCTCGATCAAGAGCCTAATTACAAGGATCTTGACCGTCCGGCGATTGGGCGTAAACGAGCGGCCGTAGCTGGACGGGACGCTCCGATTGCGCCAGACACGGCTGGTGGCGAGGATTATTTTGATATCCCCGCGTTTTTGCGCCGCCAAGCTGACTAAAAACTAAAGCACTGGGTACGTTCACTCTTTTTGAGGGTGGGCTTATGCCGGCACATGAATGGTTACAGATTATGATTCGACAACGCACGCTGCGAAACTCAATAAAGGCGACAGGCGTAGGCCTGCACACGGGTGAGAAGGTTTATCTTACTCTCAACCCTGCCCCCATCAACACGGGCATTGTTTTTCGCAGAGTAGATCTCGACCCAGTGGTGGAAATACCTGCCCGGGCCGAAAACGTTGGCGATACAACGCTGTCGACCAGTCTTGTAGTCGAAAATGAGCGCGTATCTACGGTGGAGCATTTGCTCTCGGCCATGGCGGGCCTGGGTATTGATAATTCATATATTGATGTCAGTGCCCCGGAAGTTCCGATTATGGACGGCAGTGCGGGCCCCTTTGTTTTTCTGATCCAGTCAGCTGGTATTGAGGAGCAAAATGCGGCCAAGAAGTTTATTCGCATTAAACATCCGGTCACGGTAGAAGATGGAGACAAGGTAGCCAGCTTCCTCCCCTTTGATGGTTTCAAGGTTTCTTTCACTATCGATTTTGACCACCCGGTGTTTCGCGATCGCACAGCCAAGGCCGAGGTGGACTTTTCCAGCACCTCCTTTGTGAAGGAGGTGAGCCGCGCTCGTACTTTTGGTTTTATGCATGAAATAGAATATCTGCGCTCCAAGGGCCTGGCCCGCGGGGGCAGTGTTGATAACGCCATCGTGGTTGATGAATACCGAATTCTCAATCAGGATGGTCTTCGCTATGATGACGAGTTTGTGAAGCACAAGGTTTTAGACGCAATTGGCGACATTTACCTGCTTGGTCACGGCTTAATCGGCGAATTTCGCGCTCATAAGTCTGGTCATGCACTCAATAATGCGTCGCTGCGTGCGTTGATCGCCCAGCCCGAATGCTGGGAAATGGTGACTTTTGAGGACGAGGCGTCCGCTCCAATATCTTATATGACGAATCCCGTCCCAATTTCCTGACTTTTCTTCCGATAACGCCAACTGCGTCCCGTGCCGGGCGTGGAAAGTTGTGTGTGGATGTGGCATAGTGCCTGTCTGAATTTTTGCCTGCTTACTAAATGAAAGTCATTCTCATTAATCAAAAGCACGGCGGATCGCGGTCCATTGAGTTGGGTCGCTGGTCGCGAGCCGTTCTGTCTCTGTGTTGCCTGGGTTTACCTCTGGGCATGATTGCCGCCGGCTATCTGGCGGGTTTGGAAAGCGATGCCCGCTCAGTGAGTAATGTTACCCTGGGCACATTACAGGGCGAACTTGACGAGCAGGCGCAAGAATTGGATGGGCTGCGCGAAAAAGCCCAGCGTAAATTGAAAGCCCTCACGCTGAACCTGGCGGAATTGCAGGCCAGAATGATTCGCCTCGACGCACTCGGTGAGCATCTTACCGGCATGGCGAATCTTGAAGAAGGCGAATTTGACTTCAGTCGTCTCCCGGCATTGGGTGGCCCTATGGCCGCTGAATTTAATGTTGATTATACCTCCTTGGAAATATCGGGGGAGCTCGATGTATTCGAAGCCAAGCTTTCGGATCGTGAGCAGCAACTGGAATTGCTGGAGTCTTTGCTGGCCAATCGTAAACTGGAGGATCAGGCCTGGTTGTCTGGTCGGCCGACTGAGAAGGGCTGGATATCATCGCACTACGGACAGAGAACAGATCCTTTCTCTGGCCGCCTGGCTATGCACAAGGGCATCGATATTGCCGGACAGGCAGGCTCGAATATCATAGCTGCGGCTTCCGGTGTCGTAACCTGGACAGGCCCGCAATCGGGCTATGGACACATGGTGGAGATCTCCCACGGTGATGGTTTTGTTACCCGCTACGCACACAACAAGGAAAATCTTGTTGAGCTGGGCGATATGGTCAAAAAAGGCCAGACCATTGCATTAATGGGTTCCACCGGACGCTCAACGGGCGCACATGTGCATTACGAAGTTTACCGCCACGGCCGTACGGTCGATCCCGCTAGTTACGTTCACCGCACCCAGCGCTGAGTTACATTCCGATTACCCATTAAATTCGCTGCGGGTCTTAGCGCCTGCAGTGGCATATCCCCTATTTAAGACGTTGAAGAAAGATGATTACTACTCTGATAAAGAAAACTTTTGGTACTCGTAACGATCGCCAGTTGAAGCGCATGGGCAAGGTGGTCAAAAAGATCAACGCCTTTGAAGACGACCTTAAGGCTCTCAATGATGAACAGCTAGCGGCGAAAACAGGCGAGTTCAAACAACGTTTGGCCGATGGTTCAACGTTGGATGAGATACTGCCGGAAGCTTTTGCGGTGGTACGAGAAGCGGGCATGCGCGTTCTGGGTATGCGTCACTTTGACGTGCAGATGATCGGTGGCATGGTTCTACACGAAGGTAAAATCGCGGAGATGAGAACAGGAGAGGGTAAAACCCTGGTGGCAACATTACCGGCCTACCTCAATACCCTCAGCGGCGCGAGCGTGCACCTGATTACCGTCAACGACTACCTCGCCAGTCGCGATGCGGCATGGATGGGGCCACTATATCGCTTTCTCGGATTGCAGGTCGGGGTCATTACGTCCGGTCAGGCCCAGGAGCAAAAAAGTGCTGCCTACCAGTCGGATATTATATACGGTACCAATAATGAATTCGGATTTGATTATCTGCGTGACAACATGGCGTTCTCGCAGGAAGACCGAATGCAGGGTGGGCTGAGTTTTGCCATTGTCGATGAGGTTGATTCAATTCTTATCGACGAGTCGCGCACTCCGCTGATTATTTCTGGAGCGGTTGAAAACAGCTCCGAACTTTATCGGCATATAAACAAATTGATCCCGGCATTGGAGCCTGGAGTTGAAGTTGATGATGAAGTCGTTGGCGGCCATTACACCGTTGACGAAAAGCAGCGTCAGGTGGAGTTGACCGAAGAGGGTCATGAATACGTCGAGCAGACACTGATCAAAGAAAAGTTGCTGGCGGAGGGCGACAGCCTTTACGCGGCGACCAATTTGAATTTACTGCATCATGTTCATTCGGCATTGCGTGCGCATGTGCTGTTTTCGCGTGATGTAGAATATATTGTTCAGGAAGGCCAGGTTGTGCTGATTGACGAACATACCGGCCGAACGATGGCGGGGCGTCGGTTGTCTGAAGGCCTGCACCAGGCAATTGAGGCTAAAGAGGGCGTCAATATACAAAGTGAAAGCCAGACCCTTGCCTCTACGACGTTCCAAAATTTCTTTCGGCTCTATCCAAAGCTCTCCGGCATGACCGGTACAGCCGACACAGAAGCGTTCGAATTTCGTCAGATCTATGGGTTGGAAGTGTTGGTTATCCCAACCAATAAACAACAGATGCGCAAAGATTTGAATGATCTTGTGTATTTGTCCCGGGAAGAAAAATTCGATGCCATTGTTGCCGACGTAATTGAGTGTATGGGGAATGGCGCTCCCGTGCTCGTGGGTACCGCGTCGGTTGAGACCTCTGAAGAATTGTCACAGCGTTTTCGTAAAGACAAAATTGAACATAAAGTTCTCAACGCCAAATACCATGAACAGGAAGCAGAAATTATTGCTCAGGCCGGTCGGCCGGGCGTGGTAACGATTGCGACCAATATGGCGGGAAGGGGAACAGATATTGTTCTGGGTGGCAATTTTGAATCAGAGCTGGCCGCTCTTGGCAGCATTGACGAAGCCGAGACTGAGACACATAGAGTTGAGTGGCAAGCGCGCCATGATCAGGTGCTCGAGGCAGGCGGTTTGCATATTCTTGGCACCGAGCGTCACGAATCCCGGCGGATCGACAACCAGTTGCGCGGCCGTGCCGGGCGGCAAGGAGACCCGGGCGTATCACGATTCTATTTATCTTTGGAAGACAGCCTGATGCGTATTTTCGCCTCAGACAGGGTCAAGAGTTTCATGCAGGCGCTTGGTATGGAAAAGGGCGAAGCGATTGAGCATCGCATGGTGACCAATGCGATTGAAAAGGCACAACGTAAAGTAGAGGGGCGCAATTTCGATATTCGAAAGCAGTTGCTGGAATACGATGATGTGGCCAATGACCAGCGACAAATTATTTATCAGCAGCGCAATGATTTGTTGGGCGAGTCAGATATTTCGGAAACGATAACCACAATCCGAGCCGACGTCGTAAACGAAGCCATTAATAGTTTTATTCCACCGATGAGTGTGGAAGAGCAGTGGGACGTACCCGGTTTGGAAAAGCAACTCGATGCAGAGTTTGCCACTACAATGCCGCTTCGAGAATGGCTCGACTCGGATGAAAACCTGCATGAAGAGGCCCTGCGCGAAAAAATACTAAGTACCATTCAGGCGGCCTACGATGAGAAGGGTGAATTGGTCGGCCCCGACATGGGAAAAATCGAAAAGCAAA
>JBALVT010000035.1:0-6478 GCA_036961345.1 Halioglobus sp. | reverse complement strand
GGCAACCATGGACCACCTGCGGCAGGGTATTCACTTACGTGCCTATGCACAGAAAAACCCCAAGCAGGAATACAAACGCGAATCCTTTGAATTATTTGAAGAACTGCTAAGCGGCTTGAAATATGAAGTTGTGAAGTTTTTAAGTCATGTGCAGATACAAAGGCCCGACGAGGCAGAACAGATTGAGCAGCAGCGGCGCGAGGCGGCCGAACGTGAGAAGCTGGCCTTTCAGCATGCGGCCAGCTCTGGTATGTCCGAGGCCGAACCGCGGCCAGAAGCTGTGCCCGAGGGGCGACCTGAAACCTATACGCGTGAAGAGCGAAAAGTGGGCCGGAATGAGCCGTGCCCCTGTGGTAGTGGCAAGAAATACAAACAGTGCCATGGCAAGTTGTGACTGGCAGCCAGTGAGTTGTAGCTTGTTGGGAGTATTGCGATAGTGAGTGATTTGCTGAAGTTGACACCGGTTGCAGGTATACGCCTTGGTACGGTGTCTGCGGGTGTCAAAACACCGGGCCGCAAGGACCTGGTGTTGGTTGAGATGGTAGCCGGTTCTGCATGCGCTGCCGTTTTTACACTCAATGCTTTTTGTGCAGCCCCGGTGATAATCGCCAGGGACCATTGGAAAAATTCGGCGGGCGGAGTGCGCTACTTACTCGTTAATACTGGCAATGCGAATGCGGGTACTGGCGAGCCGGGCATCGCCGATGCTATGGAGTGTCTCGGTGCGGCGGCACATATAACCGGCGCACAGGCAGTCCAAATATTGCCGTTTTCCACCGGAGTTATTGGTGAGCGTCTTCCGGTAGATAAAATTTGTGATGCAATACCTGCAGCTTTTGAGGCACTGTCTGAGCAAGGATGGGCGGATGCGGCCGAGGGTATTCTCACAACGGATACCAAAGCCAAGGGTTTTTCTGTCGGCTTTAATTGTGACGGCAAAGACTATGTAGTTACCGGGATCGCTAAAGGCGCTGGAATGATACGGCCCAATATGGCAACCATGTTGGCCTATCTAGCAACGGATATGGCGATAGAAGAGTCCTTGTTGCAGGAAATCCTGCGCTCTGCGATGGACACCTCTTTTCATCGCATCACAGTTGATGGCGATACCTCTACGAATGATGCCTGTGTGCTTATGGCGACCGGAAAGGCAGGCAACACCCTGGTCACCGAACCTGATTCTGCACTTTTCCGCAGTTTACGCGAAGCAGTTGAGGAGGTGTGCATATTGCTCGCACAGTCGCTTGTTCGCGATGGTGAAGGCGCCAGCAAGTTTGTTACGGTGGAGGTTGTCGGCGGCCAAGCTGAACCCGAATGCCTGGATGTCGCATTTACCGTGGCCCATTCTCCATTGGTCAAAACAGCATTGTTTGCCAGTGATCCCAATTGGGGCAGGCTACTGGCGGCTATTGGCCGAGCGGGTGTTAAAGATCTGGATGTGAATAAAGTGGCGGTTTATATCAACGACATTCTTATTGCTGAGAATGGTTGTCGTGCCGCCAGTTATGCCGAGGAGCAAGGTGTTGCTGCAATGGCGCCTACCGATATCGTCATTCGAATAGAGTTACACCGCGGCGATTCTAAGGTGAGGGTATGGACCACAGATTTCTCCTACGATTATGTGCGAATTAACGCCGAATATCGAACCTGAATAATGCCTCTGCATGTTGCTGTCGGTGTTATCCTGGATGCAGATAAGCGCATATTACTAAGCCGACGAGCCGCGCAGGCCCACCAGGGTGGTTTGTGGGAGTTTCCCGGCGGCAAGGTGGAAGCTGCGGAATCTGTTCAGGTTGCTCTGGCACGGGAGTTGTTTGAAGAGCTGGGTATTCAGATCGGTTTGATAAGTCCACTACTTAAGGTCGAACACGACTATTCTGACAAGTCAGTGATGTTGGATGTGTGGGTCGTGCCAGAGTTTACAGGCGTGCCGAAAGGGTGTGAGGGACAACCACTGGTCTGGGTCGCTGTGGAAGATCTCGAAAGTTATCCGTTTCCAGAAGCTAATATTCCTATTGTTGACGCGGTAAAAAGCCTGCTTTCTACCTGAGCAATTATTGCCCGCTTCGCCCGGCGCACTGCTGTAAAAATTGTTCATGCAGTTTTGCAACGACGTTGTCCAATTCTTCCAGGGTCCTGGAGTTGTCGATGACAATGTCAGCCCTTGCAAGACGCTTTTCCCTGGGCAGCTGCGCCGCCATAATGCGCTTCACCAGAGCTTCATCATTGTTGTCGCGCTGCATGGTTCGCAACAATTGTACTTCGCTCGGAACGTCTACAACGACCGTATAATCTGCTAGTTCACCCTGTGAGGTTTCCAGAAGCAAGGGAGAGCTCAAAATGGTGTAGGCAGATTTGGCGTTGGATAATTGATCGAGAATTTCCTGGGCTATCAGCGGGTGGGTGAGTTGTTCAAGCCATTGGCGTTCCGCTTCGTTTGCAAATACGATGGTGCGCAGCGCAGCCCTGTCGAGATTGCCTTCTTGATCAATGATCGAGGCGCCAAAATGGTCCGCAATACTCTCAAGAGCTGGCCTGCCTTTCTCCACCACCACCCTGGCTGCCAGATCCGCGTCGACGACTGTTATGCCCAGCTGTTCGAATCTGTCTGTTACGGCGCTTTTACCGCTGCCTATGCCGCCTGTGACGCCAATGACAAGACTCATTGGGCTAGCCCCGAGCCACCCAGATACAGGGCCGTGATCTGGTCGCCCCAGAGCAGGGTGATCCAACCTGCCATCGCCAGGTAGGGGCCAAATGGGATGGGGATATCTTTACCCCTACGTTTTATTGCCATCAAGGCTATTCCCACAACGGCGCCAACCACTGAAGACAACAAAATTATCAGGGGAATGCTTTGCCAGCCCAGCCATGCACCAAGAGCAGCGAGTAATTTGAAATCACCGTAGCCCATACCTTCTTTTCCGGTGAGTAACTTGAATAACCAGTAAACACTCCACAAGGACAAATAGCCGATAATCGCGCCCAGAATAGAGGCTTGCAAGTCTACAAATGTTCCATTGAGATTGAATACAATGCCCAGCCAAAGTAAGGGCAAGGTAATGTCATCTGGCAGGAGCTGATGGTCTATATCTATCATTGTCAGGGCAACAAGTGCCCAGGTCAGTAGCATTGCGCCCAATAAAGCAGGTGATGCCTCGAAGTAAATGACCAGTGCCAGGGTCATGATACCGGTTGCCAGTTCAACCATTGGGTAGCGGATAGAAATGCCGGCTTCGCAGTTGTGGCATTTGCCGCCGAGAAACAGGTAGCTCAGTACGGGAATATTTTGCCAGGCTTTTATCGCCGCATTGCAATGGGGGCAATGGGAGTTGGGAAAGGCCAGATTGAATTTCTCTTTTGGCTTTTTTTCCTCAACTTCGAGTAGCTCGCAGCAGTCCCTGCGCCATTGTGATTCCATCATTAATGGTAGGCGATAGATTACCACGTTGAGAAAACTGCCAATGACCAGGCCGAGAAAAAGCAAACCGGTGGCCAACAGCCAGGGGTGTTGGTTGAGCGCGTCGAGCATTTGAAGGTTTCCATGCCCCACTGGGTGGGGCTTGTAGTGATCAGATAACAGATCCGAGCATAAAGATGGGCAGGTACATGGCGATCATCAATCCACCGACAAGGACACCCAGAACCGACATGATAATGGGTTCCATCAGTGAGCTTAAACTGTCCACTGCATTGTCCACTGCTTCTTCGTAGTAGTTGGCCACTTTATCCAGCATCTCATCCAGTGCGCCGGCTTCCTCACCGATTGAAACCATTTGTAGCAACATGTTTGGGAACAGACCGGTCGATTTTATGGCGTTATAGAGCGTTGTTCCCGTTGTTACATCATCGCGAATTTGGCGGATGGCTTTGGCGTAGACTGAATTTCCCGCAGCTCCAGCTGTTGAATCCAGTGCTTCTACCAATGGAACGCCGGCGGCAAATGTGGTCGCGAGTGTTCTGGAGAAACGAGCGATGACCGAATTGAAGACAATATCTCCTACCACTGGAGCCTTTAGGGCCATCTTGTCAAGAAACTCTGAAAAGGGCACTGACCGGAGTTTGATTTCTTTAAACAGAAATATACCGCCAATGATGGCGGCCAAGATTATATACCACCATGCCTGAGCGAACTCTGATATCCCCAGTACGAAGAGCGTAAAAGCAGGCAGGTCTGAGCCAAAACTCGCGAAAGTTTCGGCAAATTGTGGCACGACCTTAATTAGCAGGATGCCTGTCACCACAATTGCCACAACCACAACGGCCGCTGGATAGGTCATTGCTTTCTTGATTTTGGCCTTTAGCTGCTCCGTTTTTTCTTTGTAGGTTGCTACCCGATCCAACATGACTTCGAGCGTACCTGATGTCTCCCCAGAAGCGACCAAAGAACAAAACAGATCATCGAAGTATTTCGGGTGTTTGGCCAAAGAAACTGCGAGGCCAGTTCCTGAGGCGACGTCATTTTTGACGGAAGTTACCAAAGTGCTCATGCTCGGGTTTTCGAGACCGTCGGCGACAATCTCAAAACTCTGCACCAGAGGAACACCGGCTTTCATCATAGTGGCCAGTTGCCGGGTAAAAATACAGATATCCATGGGTTTGATTTTTTTACCGCCAGCGCCAAAGAGAGGTTTGGCTTTTTTACGAACGGTTTTGGGTTTGATGCCCTGCCGCCGCAATTGTGCCTTGGCCATAGACGAGCTAATGGCATCAATTTCGCCCTTGCCGGGACGGCCCTGTTTATCCGTACCACTCCAGGTAAAGGTACTGCCTCTCACTGCACTTGTAGCCATAATACTATCCGTCTTTTGTCACAGTTTTTTGGGTGCCTGAATTTAGTCTGTTGTAATGCGGTTGACCTCTGCCAGACTGGTCTCGCCTCGCGCGGCCTTCCGCAGAGCTGATCTTCTCAAATCGTTGAAACCTTCAGCTCTTGCGGCTTTGTCGATTTCAATCGAGTTGCCTTCTTCCATGATAATACGGGCAATCTCAGGTGTAATCTTCACAACTTCATAAACGCCGACTCGTCCTTTGTAGCCCTCGTTACACAACTTACAGCCCACTGGCTTCATTAGTGTTGCGCCCTTGAGCATCTCCTCGGTAAAACCTTCTGCCAGTAATGTGTCGTGTGGCACGTCATCGGCTGGTGCGCAACACTCCTTGCAAAGTCTCCTGGCCAGTCGCTGGGCAATAATAATATTCACAGAAGTGGCAAGGTTAAAAGCCGGTACACCCATATTAAGCATGCGGGTTATAGTTTCCGCTGCACTGTTAGTGTGCAGGGTCGACATAACCATGTGGCCAGTCTGTGCCGCTTTGATGGCAATTTCTGCGGTTTCCAGATCACGAATCTCACCTACCATGATGATGTCCGGATCCTGACGCAGAAAAGAACGCAATGCTTCAGCAAAACCCAGGCCCACTTTGGCATTTACGTGTACCTGGTTGATGCCTTCCAGGTTTATTTCTACCGGGTCTTCCGCGGTGGATATATTAAGCTCGGGCGTGTTTAACATATTGAGGCCGGTATACAGGGAAACGGTTTTACCCGACCCCGTTGGCCCTGTTACTAAAATCATGCCCTGGGGTTGTTCCAGTGCCTTGACGTACATGTCTTTTTGTTCAGGCTCGTATCCCAGCGCATCGATGCCCATCTGGGCGCTGGAAGGATCCAGAATACGCAGTACGATTTTTTCGCCGAATAATGTCGGCAGTGTGTTAACACGAAAATCGATAGAGCGGTTTCTCGACAGCTTCATCTGTATGCGGCCGTCCTGAGGGATTCGCCGCTCTGAAATGTCCATTTGTGACATCACTTTCAGGCGCGCCGATAGCCTGGCTGACAAATTTTTTGGTGGACGGACAATTTCTTTCAGGATGCCATCGGTGCGATAGCGCACGCGATAATTTTTTTCGTAGGGCTCAAAGTGAATATCGGATGCGCCCTGTTTGATGGCATCTACCAGTACTTTGTTCACAAAACGGACAATGGGGGTTTCGTCAATATTGGCGCTACCGTCATCCTCTTCCCCGGTGTCCTCTCCCGACTGAATATCAATATCGTCCAGGTCACCCGAGTCCAGGCCGTCCAGGCCGTCACCCAGATTGTCTTGCGCTTCCATCCACTGTGAAATAATAGTATTAAGCGCGCGCTCTTCAACCAAAATGGCGTCGGTGTTAATACCGGTGTGAAATTTTATTTCGTCAAGTGCGGCCAGGTTGGTCGGGTCTGAAACCGCGATAAACAGGCGATTACCGCGGTGAAAGAGAGGTAGGGCATGGTGTTTTGCGACCAGGGTGGCATCAACCATACCTTCTGGCAGGTTGGCCTGATTGAAGGCGTGGATGTCAAATAAGGGAACCCCAAACTCGTGCGAAGCCACTTCTGCCAGGCGCTGGCTATCCACGGCGCTATTCTCCACGAGAAACTGCACAAAGGGTTTCTTTTGGCTGGACGCCTCTTTTTGCGCGTCGCCTG
>JBALVT010000034.1:0-28257 GCA_036961345.1 Halioglobus sp. | reverse complement strand
ATGGGAGGCTATAATTTTTCATTGAGTTCCTGTTACGTGCCAAGAACAGTCGTTGGGGAATATCGACTAACTGATCGGAATCAGAGGTTACGACGTGCCGCAACTGCCTGAGTGGTTGACATCCAGCAGATGTACGCGTGTGTGAAACCCGATTGTGGATACCCGTATCTGGACTAAGCTTAACGGACTGTGGCATCGCCCGAGTTGACACCACATTAGGAGGCTCGCGCACCCATGCGCTCTTTTTTTCAGGAACTGAAACGCCGTCATGTGATAAGGGTTGCGGCGATTTACATCGCCCTCGGTTGGTTTCTCGTCGAGGTGGCCGGCTTCGCCGCCGATGCCTTCGATGCGCCCGACTGGGTCGTGCAGATGTTTTCCATACTCATCCTGCTCGGCTTTCCCCTGGTCCTGGTCGGGGCCTGGGCCTTTGAGATGACCCCCGAAGGCCTGAAGGTCGATCGCGACGTGGATCGCGGCGATTCGATTCCACCACCGGTGTCACATGGTCGCGCCGACCCGCAACAAGCCCCCGAACATGATCGCGTCACAGCAAGCGAGGAAACATCCAGCGATGATCGCGAAGCGCCCTTGGTCGAAGCGCATATACCTTCCATTGCCGTTCTGCCCTTTGTGAATATGAGCGGCGAAGCAGAGCAGGAGTTTTTTGCCGACGGGCTGACCGAGGACATCATCACGGAACTATCTCGATTCCACGAGCTGCTCGTTATCTCGCGAACCGCGGTTTTTGTGCACAAGGGCAAGCCCGTAAAGCCGCAGGCGATCGCGCGTGAATTCAATGTGGACTACGTTGTCGAGGGGAGTGTGCGCAAGGTAGACGATCGCGTGCGCATCACGGTCCAACTGATTGATGGGGAGACCGAGGCTCACGCCTGGGCCGAACGCTACGATCGCAAGCTCGAAGATGTTTTCGCCATCCAGGACGAGGTGACATCTGCCATCGTCGCCACGCTCCCCGGTCGCGTGGAGGCGGCCCACCAGGACCGTGTGCAAAGAAAACCCACCGAAAATCTGGCGGCCTATGAGTATGTGCTAAAAGGCAAACTGCTACACCACAAGACCGACCAGCAAGCCAATACCGAAGCACTTGATATGCTGGACAGAGCCATTGCGCTGGACCCGAACTATGCGGACGCGCACGCCTGGAAGGGGTGCGTGGTCGGTCAGGCCTGGATTCGCAATTGGTGTGAAGACCTTGATGCCGGGTTGCAGGTGATACTGCAGGAATTACAGACAGCGCTTGCGCTGGACGATAACGATGCCGATGTGCACCGGATGATCGCCGCCGTAAAGCTGAATTTTCATGAATTCGACCAGGCGTGCCATCACCAGGAGCGTGCGCTGTCCCTGAACCCGAACAGTGACCTGATTGTGGTTCAACAAGGCGAGTTACTGACCTGGTTAGGACAGCCCGAGGAAGGAATCGACTGGATTCGCAAGGCG
Organism: Halioglobus sp.; assembly: GCA_036961345.1. Lineage (GTDB taxonomy): Bacteria > Pseudomonadota > Gammaproteobacteria > Pseudomonadales > Halieaceae > JBALVT01. The sequence continues at coordinate 26,793 of JBALVT010000034.1, read as the reverse complement.
ATGCGGCTCAACCCCTATCACCCGGAGCGGTTCTGGAGCCATCTGGGTCGCGCCCAGTACACGGCACGCCACTATAAAGACGCTATCCAGTCCTTCACCAAGCTGATGGCGCCGGATCATACGCACCACGCTTTCCTCGCGGCTTCCTGGGCACAGGCGGGAAGCGCCGAGACAGCCTCCGGCTACACCCACCAGGTGTTGCAGTGCGAGCCAGGTTTCAATGTCGACAACTATGTCCCGTCGCTGCACTACAAACAGCACAGCGACAGCGAGCACCTGCGCGACGGGCTTATCAAGGCTGGGTTGCCGAAAAAATAGTCCGCTTTCACCACAAAGCCGACTATTTTTGGGAGCAAATTCGTCCGAGAACACGAAATTCACTTAGAGTCTTGCTGTCTGATTTGCCACATAAAAATCAGGCTTAGAAGAATACCTGCTGCCTGGATAATTGACATACCCCAAACCCAGAACGTTTCATTGAACAACACCAGATTATCCATGGCATTTGCTGTATGTATGCCAAGAAGCTCAATCACTTCATCCTCAATCTCCTTGTAGTTAGACCTCAGAATATACCGAAATCAGCTAATATCTCAAGATAGGATAGAGCGGTCATGAGCGACCTGACAGTGTCTGTCAGGTCGAGTCTGGATTATTACACCTGAATTGCGCAGTAAGACCTGTTGCTGCTCATCTGAATTACCCGGAAGGTTTAGACATTCCTGACAATTACGTTATCCTCACCTGACCTTCATTTTCCTCACCCAACCTTCATTAGCCATCAGGAATAGAGAGTGCTGCCAAATTTATACAAAGTTTACATAAATGTATTTAGGCATTTAATACCTATATATATCAATAGGTTATACACGATAACGAGTCCGGCCCCGGGCACCAGCAATTCAAACCGTCCGTAGTCGATGTCTTAAGTCACAGGTATCTGTGGATAGGTAACGTCTACCCCGTGATAATTGGTCTTTGCCGAAAGTACCCTGCGAGGAATAACTATATGCCCACGCTCTTTCTTAGCCATCCGGATTGCGAAAAGCATGAGATGCTACCGCAACATCCGGAAAGCCCGGCCCGTTTGCGAGCAATCCACGAGCAACTTTCCAAGCCAGAGTGGGATGCCAGGCTGCGTCGACTCGAAGCTGTGGAAATCAGAGCACCTCACTTTAAAAACATTCATCTCGATGACTACCTTAATATGCTGGCAGAACTCAAGCCAGGCGAGGGGATTGCCAGAATTGATGCTGATACTTCTGTCAGCAAGCACAGCTTACGAGCGGCAAGGTTGGCGGCAGGTGCTGGCCTGCAAGGGGTCGAGGCGATCATGGCCGGGGAATATAACAGCGCCTTTTGTGCGGTGCGCCCTCCTGGACATCATGCCGAATCGGCGATTGGTATGGGTTTTTGTATATTTAACAGTATCGCACTGGCTGCAGAGCGGGCGCTGGCTTTGGGGGCAAAGCGCGTCGCGATATTGGATTTCGATGTGCATCATGGCAATGGTACGGTCGAAATATTTCAAGATAGACCGGAAGTTTTGGTGTGTTCCAGTTTCCAGTTCCCTTTTTACCCGGGCCGTTATGACCAAATTAATAGGCCTAACATATGCCTGACCCCGCTGGCTGAGGGCACCAGTAGTAGTGCTTTTCGTACGGCTATAGAGTCGGATTGGGTACCGGCCTTGGCCGCGCATCAACCGGACGTTATTCTGGTTTCTGCGGGTTTTGATGCACACGCAGAAGACCCCTTGGCCGGTCTGCTCCTGGGAGATTCCGATTTTCTCTGGCTTTCCCAGTTTATTAACGATCAGGCTTCGCGCATCTGCGGGCGACGGGTGATGGCAATGCTGGAAGGAGGCTATAACACCGCGGCATTGGCACGTTCTGTAGAACAATTCTTGAGAGGTTTTCCTCGGTAATTGGAGCGCCTAAGCGAAAGCGTTGGGCTATATATTCTTTAGTGCTCCAACTAATGTATCATGCAGCGCATGTACCCAGACTCATACAATACAGGCTCGTTTTCCTGGCGCTCAGTAGGCGCTTTGTTTTTCTTTATCAGCGCCATCGTCGGTTTTGAGCTGGGAGTAAGCGTCTCTGAAAGGCCCGAAGTCGCCGATGCCGGTATTTTAACCAAGGCCTATTATAGCCTGAGCCTGTTCGTCGTAGGAGGCGTCGATCTGGGCACGCCCTTTGGGGGGCCCTGGATCGGCAGAGCGCTGGTTTGGGCGGCGTATTTTGGTGCTCCAATGCTTGCCGCCTGGACCTTGATAGAAGCTTTTTTACGCGCAATGGCGCCCCAAAGCTGGCAATTGAGGCGATTGAAAGATCATATCATCGTGGTGGGTGACGGCGAGCTGGCCATCAGTACCTTGAGGGCGTTAAGAAAATATAATGCCAAAGTGCAAATCGTGGTTGTAAGCTCCGAACATGACCAGCTCGTTGTTGATGAGTTTTTGCAGAATTTCAATGCCATCGTCGTATGCGGAGATATTTCGCATGAATTTTTTCTTAAAAAATTGCGTGTTGATTTGGCGCGTAAGGTTCTATTGCTAAACGATAACAGCCTGCGCAGTTATGAGGCGGCCAGTACCTTGATTAACATGGTCCCGGGAATTGATGACAAGGTGATCATTCACTGTGCCAGTTTGCGGTTTATGCGCGCTATGGAAAATACCAGTGTCGCCAAGCGCTGTCAGACCTTCAATACCTATCACCTGGCCGCATCGGGGCTTGTGCGCAGCCATATGTTGCACCACTTCCGGGAAACCCATGCCAAAGACGTCGTTATCCTGGCCGGTTTTGGCCGTTTTGGTCAGACTATTCTGGAAGAGCTTCAGCGTTGTGCGATAGACGAATTGGATACCGTAATTATTATGGATATAGATGCCCATCGGCGCGTACTTATCGCCGATGAGCAAATGGAGTTTTCAGGCCAGTACCGCCGTGAATTATTTGAGGGTGATATTTCTCACCCGGAGGTATGGGATCGAGTGGGGCGCGAAGCAGAAATCGACGGTGATAATACGGTATTTGTATTGGGTACTGGGCGCGAAGAAGAGAATTTGCGCACATCGCTCTGGTTGCGGACAAAATACCCTGGAGCCATGATCATTGCGCGCAGCAGCAAAGAATCGTTATTTGCTACTGAGGTTGGGGACGAAAACGATATTATCAGTATTAGTATTACCCAACTGGTAGAAGACAATATCCCCCAGTCCTGGATAACGTTATAAAGTTTTGCCAGGGTTTTCACAGCCCACGGTTTCGCCGATGAGCCTATTTTTTGAAGGGTGTGGCTGCTATCATTTCCAGAACATCGCAACTATTTATCGCGTGAGGTAATCCTTGAAGCAAGCTCTAATCAATATGCTGACTATGCAGCACAGCATGAATACACGAGTTCACGAAGACTGGATCGGTCAGGAATTTGAATGGTATCGCGCCATTTGGCTGGAATGCGGAGAATTGATCGAGCACTTTGGCTATAAGTGGTGGAAAAAACAGGTACCCGATCTTCCTCAGGTTCAATTAGAGGCTATCGATATCTGGCATTTTGGTTTATCTGCACTGTTTCGCGAAGATACCTCCATTGAGTCTCTTGCTCAGGAAATTCAGGCCGAGTTGAGCAACCATAAACCCTCTGGCCTGGAGGTTAGAGAAGCCACCGAAGCATTGGCCCTGAATTCCCTGGAAACCCGCAGCTTTTCCCCTTCTCTGTTTTGGGATCTGATGACTTCTGTCGACCTGGATTTCGATAGCCTCTATACCGCATACGTGGGTAAAAACGTCCTTAACTTTTTTCGGCAGGACCACGGCTACAAAGACGGGAGTTATATCAAACAATGGGCGGGTAGAGAGGACAATGAGCACCTTGTGGACCTGCTCGAGGAGCTTGACCACAATGCTGCAGACTTTTCTGAACAGGTTTATGCGGCGCTGAAGACACGATATCAGGAGGTCGCCGCTAGCGGCTAGGACATGGCGGCCGACGACAATAAGTTGTCCACCTCGGCACTGGCGAGAAAGCTGGAGATCCCTGCGCAGCAATTGTTTGCAACGCTAAAGGATTATGGCTGGATTGAACGCCGGGAGGATAACTGGCTCCTCACCAATAAGGGTGAATTTGAAGGGGGCAGCTATCTCAACAGTCGGCGCTTTGGCCGATATATTGTCTGGCCGGATTCGTTAGAGCGCCACCCTCTGGTTCAGGCTATTGAAGCTAATCAGCGCATCACTGCAGCGGGTATGCACCGCTATTATACTCGCCTACATCCCAGGCAAATCAATCGAGCGTTGGCGGAGCTGGGTTTGCAGCTGCACAGCATTCTTGGTTGGGAGTTAACAGCACTTGGGAAACGCCTGGGTGGACAGCAGGAAGAGAGTAACAACACAGGTGCCTTCTTTGTGACCTGGCCTCACGAGATTGTTGATCACCCCGTGGTGCATCGAGAATTAAGTATCCAGTCAGGCGAAGTAATCGTTCAAGTCCCTGTTGAGTCTAATGGGGTAGCAACGGATTTATTCTCAAACCTGGATGAAAGCAAAGCTCCTGCCTTGCGTGGCGTTGATGGCCATGAACTAAGAACAGTGCTTGAAATGCAAGTATGCAATTGGCTTTATATGGCGCAACTGGTACATGCTCACCAGCGGGCGCTACCGACCCAGGAGACCGCACAGGCTGATTTCTATGTGCCCTCGGGCAATGTCTATATCGACTGCTGGGAGGCGGAAGTGCCAGCACAAAGGCTGTCAGGGAAGTTACTGAATCGGGAGTTATATCGTGAGCACAGTTTGCGCAATATAGAAATCAATGCAGACGATTCTGAACGTCTGGATGAGGTACTCGGCCGCGGCCTTCATAGTTTTGGTATTCGTTGCTAAAGGCGTTTTTGTGTATCGATGTCTTCGATGTTACTTGCGCCGCTGTAAAAATACACCACATTCCATATGGTGGGTGTAGGGGAATTGATCGAATAGCGCAAACTTCTCAATAGTGTGGGTTTTGTGAATTGTTTTTAAATTTTCTGCGAGAGATTCAGGATTGCAGGAGATATAAATAATTGAATCAAAACGCGTTACCATTTTCTCAGTATGCTCATCAAGCCCGGCACGCGGCGGGTCTACAAAAACTGTATTGAGATTGTATTCTGCCAGCGGTTTTGGCAAGCTCGCCAGGCGTCGAAACTCCCTTTTTCCGGCCATGGCCTCAGTCACTTCTTCTGCTGAGAGCCTGATCATCTCCACGTTTTCTATGCCATTGGTTTCGAGGTTTTCCCGTGCGGCCCTGATCGATGTCTTGGATAGCTCTGTCGCGATTATCTGCGTAAACCTACCCGCCAGCGGCAGGGTAAAATTGCCGTTGCCGCAATACAGTTCCAGTAGGTCTCCCTTAAGATCATCAGCACAATTGCAGGCCCATTCGATCATTTTGATATTAACATTTGCATTGGGTTGGGTGAACGCTTGCTCGTACTGGCGAAAGCTGAACTGTACATCGAAAATACCCAGAACTTCTGTTACATAACTGTTAGCGATGACGACTTTTTGTTTGCGGCTTCTGCCGATGACACCTATAGAAAAATTTTGCGCCAGTGTTTGTGCTTCGGCTGTCCACTGTTCATCCAGTTTTCGATGGTAAACCAGTGTGACGAGCATCTCCCCTGAAAGCGTACTGAGAAATTCTACTTGAAACAGCCTCTGTCTAAGCGTCGAATTTGTCTTTAGCTTTGCCATCAGCTTAGGCATTAGATCTTGAATTGCTTGGCTGGCGATTGGAAATTGTGTGATGGGCACTGGCGTTTTTCGATCATCCGGGCGAAACATGACGTAATCCAGGTTATCGGCCTCGTGCCAAACTCTGAACTCTGCGCGCATCCGGTACGCATTTTTTCCCGAGGGAAATATATCGGGCTGGGGAGGCGAGTAGGGGCCTAGTAGTGCACTTACACGCTGCACTTTCTCATCGAGTAATGTGTCGTATTGCGATGGATTAATCGCGCTTAAGGGCATGCTGCTAACCTGTTGATCTCTCTACTTTCCCACAGCTCTCTCGCCAGCGTTTGTGAACCTTCCCTGGTGCGGCCTTGGTCAAGCAATCTCAGCGCTACGGCAGTAGTCGCCAATACCGTCTCCAACCCATACTTGTCTGCGCTACCTGTGCACCATAGCTGTTGTAGTGGCTCCACCGCTGGCTGAGCAACACTTGCAACACGTTCGGTTATAGTGCGCTTCAGGGGAGTTTCACTCATGGTTCCCTCGCACAGGAACATCAAACGTGTATCGGCGTGTGGTTTAATCTCAACCTCGCCACTCTCACCCTTAAAAACCAGAGCATTCGGCTGCTTCAGGATACTATCTGCCTGCTGGTGTAATGTGCCATAGGCGGGATGAAAGATACTCTGAATGCTCGCTGGCGCGAGCAAGGGGTTAAACATTCGTACCAGTGTATGCACAGGCGAGCGCAGCCCCAATAAAGGGCGTAGTTGTATCAGTGTATCGAGTTCCGGGCAAAGGTGTTGTAGTGGGAGATAGCTCATGCCTGTGGTATCGAGTTGCTGTTCAACGTCGGCCCAATCGCCAGCAACCGGTAGTCCCATCGCTAGCAGTGCATCTTCGGTATACAGTCGTCCGGTTGTGTGGCCTCTGGTACCGTGGATAAAGACTCGGTATCCGGCTTGTGTTAGCAGTAAAATGGAAAGAATAAACCAGGGGTGCTGATGTTTTTTCCCGGCGTAACTCGACCAGTCGAGATCGGCAACAAGTGTTGAGGGCGCGCGGGGCATACTGGATCTGCAGGCCTGAACAAAACCGGCCAGCTCGGCACCAGATTCTTCTTTTACGCGCAGTAACATCAAAAATGCGCCCAGTTGTACCGGTTCTACTTCGCCGTTCAAAATCATCGACAGGGCATTTTCTGCCTCGGCCTGGGTTAAGTCCCGGGTGCCACTTTTGCCCTTGCCGAGAATTCGAACATACTGCGCGAATGCATGCTCTGTAGATTGGTGTTCCAAGGAAGTAGTTTTTGTCATGATGAGATTATAGAGTCTTAAAGACAATTGTCAGGTTTTGGTAAGCCGGCAATCTTACAGCCAATCTTTGCAGGTGACTCAGGGAACAGGCGCAGTAGATATATGCTCTTGCCTTTATCTTTGCCCAGTTCCATTGCGCAGTATTTTACCAGTGGGCGCATTGCTGGCGAGGAATCAAATTTCTCGTAATATTGCCTGAGAAGTTTGAGGATTTCCCAATGTTGTTCGGTCAACATAATGCCCTCGCCAGTTGCAATGTGCTGGGCTACAGCGGGATTCCAATCGCGCAGGCGTAGCAGAAACCCCTCTTGGTCAAATTCAACAGTAGGGGCGGGCGTTGCCATATCAGTACCAGGCTAACTGTCGGGGAAACTGTTCAGAGAGTTCAACAAAGCGATCGAAATCAACCACAGATACCAGTGATGAAATACGATCCGTAATACCAGCGGCACGGGCATCGGCCTCAAGTACAAATGTTTTAACCTTTGCTGCCACTAAGTCAGAGCAGGGTTGAGTGCCCTCAACTGCGATGTACACGCCGTTCCCCATGAGTAGTATGGCGTCATCGGCGGAGGCGACGCGCAGGCAATCCGAGAATGCACTGCTATCTGGGCCAGCACTAAGAGTATGTAAAACCATTGTTAAAACCCGAGTACGTGGTCATGGTTATGCAGGAGCTCGCGCATCCCAGACGCGTCCAATGTGGTTATGGGCAGTGTCAGTTCTGCGGGATTAATGTTGTAGCGGGCGAGGGCGCCGGCATCCGCAAAGAGCGTCTCAATGTCATACAGTGGGAGAGAGGCTAGAATTTTTGCGACGTTCTTTTTTTCGATAGGGGTGCTGTCCTGTGTTGGCAGTAGCTGTAGAACACCATCTCCCATAAATAAGACGTTTACCGGTTGGTCAAATGCGGCAGTGGCAAGGGCAACATCCAGTGCGGAGCGTGACAAACTGCTGCCATAAGGGGTTTTTCTGAGAACTATAAGGCTGCTTTTTTTATCTTCAATTTGCACGTTCAGCCCCCGAAGGTAATCACGCGATCAGATTTGCTCGTGGCGTCCACCAGCTGACCTAGCCCGGATACCGTAAAGGCAGAATGTGTGGTGGCAGACGCCGTTTCATAGCGTTTGGCCTGGGCCTCATCAAGCAAGCCTCGTTTGATAGCCGAAGAAATACAAACAACAAGCTCGAGTTTGTGTAGCGTTGCCAGGTTTATCCACAGTTGCATGGCATCAGGTTCATCTTGAGGCATTACCCGGAAATCACTGCTTGCATAACAGCCATCGTCCATAAAAAATACCCGCTCTATGACATGCCCGCGTGCCAACGCTGCCTGTACAAATAGTGCCGCGGATCTTGCGGCAAGGCCGGAATTGGGTGAAGCCAAAACGAGGACAGAGTAGATCATGGTTTTCTAGCGCACAAACAAAAAGCCCCGGCGATTACCGGGGCCTTGAATATACCGTGCGATGACCTAGTCATCTCCACCCAGTGCCGTTAATAAGTGCAGCAGATGAATGAACAGGTTATAGATATCCAGATATAGAGACACTGTAGCTCTGATGTAGTTGGTTTCACCACCATTGATAATGCGGCTGGTATCAAACAGGATAAGCCCTGACATGATCATCACGACTGCCGCTGAGATAGTTAAGGACAAGGCCGGAATATTCAGGAAGATATTGGCAATCATGGCAACAACGGCGACCAGCAGGCCCACCATCAAAAAACCACCCATGTAAGAAAAATCCTTGCGGGTAGTGAGGGCATAAGCCGACAATCCGAAGAAAACCACGGCGGTGCCGCCCAGTGCCTGCATTACCAATGCGGGGCCACCCGGCATAGCCATATAATAGTTCAACATAGGGCCGATGGAGGCGCCCATAACGCCTGTGAAGGCGAAGATAGCAACAATACCTTTGCTGCTGTCAGCAGTGCGGTTTACGACAAAAAGTAAACCGAAGCCCACCAGCATAAGAATCATTGCGGCGCCGTGGCCAAGGCCCATAGCCATGGATATGCTCGCTGTTATCGTGCTAAACACCAGCGTCATACCGAGAAGCATGTAGGTGTTCTTCAGTACCTTGTTGGTGCTTAGAACAGACTCTATGCCCGCTGTATTGATGTTGGATAGACTGTTGTCTTGCATTTTTTACTCCATTTCGTAGCGCACAGGCATTCTGTGCCGTTACAAGGTTCGACCGGAAATTTCAGTCAAAGTTTCAATGTAGTACTTTGATTTAATTATAGAAAGCTGTCCAGTACTAAATTGTCCTGAAGCAAACAAAAAAGGCCCCCAAAAGAGAGCCTTTTTTACTTAAATGGCGGTGGGCGTAGGATTCGAACCTACGGAGGGGACAAACCCTCAACGGTTTTCAAGACCGCCGCTTTCGGCCACTCAGCCAGCCCACCGGATTTACTTCTTGTTACGCGCACCTGTGTGCGAGCAGGCGAAATTATACAGTTATGCAATTCCGACACAAGAGGAGAAAGCCTCTTGTGTCGTGAAATTTGCCGTTTCTACAAAATTACTTTCAGCTAGCGGCTCCCGCCTGTGTACCCAGGGATGGAGTTTCCCTTGGATCATTCGATGCGCGGGGCGAAACCTTACCGCTTGGCGCAACAGAGGGCGCAACAGAGTCGCTAAACAGCGCTATATGCTGTGTCGAGATTTCAAGTTGTTCCGCTGGTTTTGGGGTAACCCTGGGATCATTTAACGCGCGACCATCTTCGGTTAGTGCCGAAGGCACTGCTGCGGGCTCTTCCCCTGGAGTCTGCTCGGCAGCTACAGGTTCAGCTGGCGCAGCTTGTGGCGCCTTGGGTTCCGGTATGGCAGCGGCAACGGGTGATTCCTCAACGGGTGACAGGTCGAGCTCTAACGGCTCCTGTATTGCCGCAGGCGTCTCCGAAGAATCCACTTTTGCCGTGGCCTCTGTTGGAGGCTCAGTGGTCTCTTCAGTTTTTTCTGCCGCTACTGCCGCTATCGCAGGTGCTTCTTCAGGATTGCTTGTAGGCTCGTCGGAGGGCGCTTCCGTAGCGCTCTGGGGAGGCGCCGCTGTCGCGCTGGCATCCAGGGGAGTCGGCTCGACTGCCACCGCTGCCGGAACAACAGCTTCTACAGTACTGCCGTCTTGCCCACCTTCGCTTACCTGTGCTTGAACCGGTGTGGACTCTGCCGCAGTGGACTCTGCCGCAGTGGACTCTGCCGCTGTGGATTCAGTATTTTCCGGACGTTTGCCGCGACTGCGACGACGACGCGGCTGGTCGGAGCGCTTTTGATTAGTCGGGCGCTTGCGAGGCTGGTCACCCACTCCCGAATCCGTTTGCTGGTTTTCAAGTGCTTCGTTCGCGGCATTCGGGGAGGCTGCAACAGTCTGGCGTTCGCCGCTGCTTTCGCTGCGTCGACGGCGGCTTCCTTGTTGCTGGCGACTTGAATCATCGCGGTTGCCATCTGCATCGCGTGGTCGTGGGGAAGGTTCTGCGCGTTCGGGTTGATCGCGGGTCTCGCCTTCGTTGCGATTTCGAGACTGGCCCCGATTCTCCTGTCCGCGGGACTGATTGCTGCCACGACGCCGATTTTTGTTGCGGTTATTTTGGGACTTCGGCCCCTGGCCTTGATCGCTTTCAGGGCTTTTTGCCGGGGCGGCTTGAGCCACCGAGGGTTCCTGAGCGTCTTCTGGCTCCGTGAACATGGCGCCCCAGAGGCGGCCCAGGATTCCAGGTTTTGCGGTTGCAGTTGCAGCGCTGTGGCTTGATGCGACGGGTTTAGCTTCAGGAGCGCTGGCCTCACTAGTGGGTGCCGGAGCCGCTTTAGGCGTTACCGCTTGGACAACCGCCTGCTGTACCGGTATGTCAGCGCTATGTGTATCGCTTACAGCCTCGGCGTCGGGTACGGTAATGTCAACTTTGTAGCTGGTCTGGTGGTCGCCGTCGACTTCGTCGTCGCGAAGTCTCTGTACTTCAAAATGAGGCGTTTCCAGATTGGGGTTGGGGATAACCAGAATTCTTGATTTACTCACCTGCTCAATTTCGCTCAGTGCAGCGCGTTTTTCGTTGAGAAGGTAAGCGGCGACGTCAACCGGGACAATAGCTCGTACTTCCGCGCTACGGTCCTTAATGGCCGCTTCTTCCATCAGGCGCAGTATAGACAAAGCGAGGGATTTGGTGTCGCGTATACTGCCCTGGCCGGTGCACCTTGGGCAGACTATGGCGCTGGTTTCACCCAGGGAGGGACGTAGGCGTTGACGAGACATTTCAAGCAGCCCAAAACGGGATATTTTTCCAACCTGTACTCTGGCTCGATCGACCTCCAAAGCGTCACGTACGCGATTTTCCACGGCGCGCTGATTGCGGGCCGCTAGCATATCGATGAAGTCGATAACAACCAGGCCACCCATATCACGCAAACGCAATTGGCGAGCGATTTCGTCGGCAGCCTCAAGATTCGTTTTCACTGCCGTATCTTCGATGTCGGTACCGCGTGTTGCTTTGGCGGAGTTAATATCAATAGAGATCAGGGCTTCGGTGGGATCAATGACAATCGAGCCCCCGGAGGGCAGTCGTACTTCGCGTTGAAACGCTGTTTCAATCTGGCTTTCAATTTGAAAGCGGTTAAACATGGGAATGCTGTCTTCATACAACTTGATTCGATCAACATAGTGGGGCATTACCTGGCGGACGAAATCGGTTGCCTGGTTTAGCGCATCGCTTGAGTCGATCAGTATTTGGTCGATATCATCCCGTAAATAGTCACGGATAGCGCGGATAATAACGTTGCTTTCCTGGAATAACAGAACCGGTGCTTTCTCCTGCTCACCTGCGTCTTGAATACTCTCCCACAACTGAAGTAGATAATTAAGGTCCCACTGCAACTCTTCACTGGAGCGGCCCACACCTGCAGTGCGTATTATTACGCCCATGCCGTTGGGGATTTCCAGCGCACTCATTGCATCTCGAAGCTCAGTGCGATCATCGCCGTCAATTCTGCGAGATATACCACCAGCGCGCGGGTTGTTGGGCATCAATACCATGTAGCGGCCGGCCAGACTGATAAAGCTGGTCAGTGCAGCGCCTTTGTTGCCGCGCTCTTCTTTGTCCACCTGGACAATGATTTCTGTACCCTCTTTGACAACGTCGCGGATTTTAACTCGCCCATCTTGCCCTTTAGGTGATTTTGTAAAGTACTCCCGGGCGATTTCTTTCAGGGGTAGGAAGCCATGCCGGTCGGCGCCGAAGTCAACAAATGCTGCCTCCAGGCTGGGTTCAACGCGGGTGATCTTGGCTTTGTAGATATTGGATTTTTTCTGTACCCGGGTGCGATTTTCGATATCCAGATCATAAAGACGCTGTCCATCGACCATTGCTACGCGCAACTCTTCGGGTTGAGTTGCATTGATTAACATTTTTTTCATGATTGCCATTAGCCTTTTGTGCGCAGGCCTGGCGGGGGCAGGAATCAGAAATACAGCCGGAAAATACCGGGCATTGCAGTGGGTTTACAGCATTAAAGTCTAATAATGGGCTATAGCGAAAAAGCCCGTACTTGCAGTCAAAACCACGTATAACGCTCAGGTGCTCTGTAAAATACCAGCCAGAAATATGTCGGTGGCTGGAGCAGCGCCAGAAGGAAACCTGTGTGCAGTTGTAGCACCAGGGCCGTCTTTTTGTTAGTGTCGCAGCACCTGAAACATGCGACTACGCTGTTATCTTTTAGTAACTGATTCTTTGTCCCGGCAGTACTATCTGCGCGGTTCATAATTATATCGGCAACTCTGTATAGTTCAGTGAGTCTGCCACCTGGATCTTTCCAGCGGCAAGCAGAGCGCCAACACTCTCAATTTAGTTGTTTGTGCGATTCGACTGGCGGGGCATTGCATCTGGTCGGCAGGCCCCAATCTCGCCAGTGGGTTCGTTTATTAGCACCTACATTTATTGCCGGTTGCTACGACCACACGAGCCGCACTATATCAGTAAAAGGTAAGTGCTTCAAATATAAAAGAATTTGGGAAATATGACAGATCAAGAAGATGGGCCAGGTGCTCCCCGAGCGCAGTTTAATACCATAGATGAAGATTATAGCGGTCAACGTCTGGACAATTATTTGTTGCGGGAACTCAAAGGCGTGCCGAAAACCCGTATCTATCGTGCTTTGCGCAAGGGTGAGGTCAGGGTCAATAAGGGGAGGGTAAAAGCGGATTACCGGCTACAAGCCGGTGATATAGTGCGTCTGCCGCCCCTTCGACAAGCCGAGGCGGCTAAGCCCGCTATCGTTCCGCATTTTTGGGCAGGGCAACTCGAGCGAGGCATTCTCTATGAGGACGACGGGCTGCTGGTTTTCAATAAACCTGCGGGTCTGGCCGTTCACGGGGGCAGCGGTCTCAATTTCGGCATGATTGAGTGTTTGCGGCAAATGCGCCCTGATGATCGCTATCTGGAGTTGGTTCACCGCCTTGATCGCGATACCTCTGGTTGTATTTTGATCGCCCGGAAACCTGCAATACTCAGGGAACTGCATCGCCAATTGCGCGAGAAAAAAATGACCAAGCGTTATCTCGGCCTGGTGAGAGGCAATTGGCCTAAGAACTGCCGCGTTGTCGATGCCCCTCTAGAGAAAAATATAGTGCAGTCGGGCGAGCGGATGGTAAGAGTTTCAAAAGAGGGGAAACGTTCGGTTACAGAGTTTAGTATTGTCGAGCGTCTCAACGGGGCCACGCTGATTGAGGCGCGGCCAATTACCGGGCGGACTCATCAGATCAGGGTTCACTGCAAGCATGCGGGCTTTCCTCTGTTGGGCGATGCTAAATATAGCAGCGACAGCGATGCCGATTTTTGTCGTAAAGTTGGGTTGAAGCGCCTGTTTTTACACGCCAGATCATTGCGCTTCACGCTTCTTGAGAGGGGTTTGCTCGATCTTGAGGCCGAGTTGGATTCAGACCTTGAGTCAACATTAATTAAACTTCGTAAATAAATGATTTTTATCTAAATTATTGAAATATTTCCTGAGTTTTTCAACATTGTAGTGAGTGCTATCAGCGGCAGGCCTTGCAGGCTGGTGGGGTCATTTCCACTAAGTTGCTCGAAGAGAACTATGCCCAGCCCCTCGCACTTGAAGCTGCCGGCGCAATCATAGGGCTCCTCACGTCTGAGATAGTTTTCTATCTGGGCTTCTTGCAGGTTTCTGAAGCGTACCTTGAAAGGCTCTACATGTGTACTGACAAGTCTTGATCTGGCACAGACCAATGCCACCCCTGTAAAAAAGAGTACCTCGCGACCGGAACAGTTGCGAAGCTGTTCACGCGCCGCGCCGTGTGTTCCGGGCTTGCCTAACAACCTACCATCCAGGGCAGCAACCTGATCGCTGCCTATAACCAAAGAGCCGGGATATTGCGGTGAAACAGCTTGTGCTTTTTTCAGTGCCAATCGACGCGCGAGCTCTTGTGGTTGTTCGCCGGGTAAAGCAGCTTCGTCAACATTCGGGGAGATGCACTGAAAGGGCACATCCAATCTTTGCAGTAACTCCCGTCTGTAAGGTGAGGTTGATGCTAGAATAAGGTCCATATTATTGCGCCTGTTATTTCACGCAAAACGCGAGAACTGTTTGTATTCTAAAGATTTTTTTGACAACCAGCGATTCCGCCACTATGATGCGCGCCTATGTTTACTGAGCCCCTACCGAATTCGCTGGATGTTCGCAAAGCAGCGACACGTGGGGTAAGTGTAAGTGGAACGTTAAAACCGCTTAATCTACAGCGTTTTCGCGCTATATTAGCGACAGACGACGGTAGCATGCAGGCCACCTTAGCGTTTTCCAAAGACGAGGAAAACAGGTATTTGATTCAGGTATCGGTTTCGGCCGATGTTTCAATTACCTGCCAGCGGTGCCTGGAACCGATGCCTGTGCATTTGGAGACAGACAATCTACTAGCGGTAGTTTGGAATGATGAGTACGCCAGCGAGCTGCCTCGTTACCTGGAGCCACTGATAGTCGCTGAAGAACCCTGCAATATATGGGAGTTGGTGGAAGAAGAGCTGATATTGGGCATGCCCGCCTTCAGTTACCACGCAGCGCAGGATTGTAATGAGATATTTAATGGGATTTCCCAGCCGCTCCCGGATGAACCGGAAGATGGAGGAAAGCCCAACCCATTTAACGTGCTGGCGCAACTAAAGCCCGGCAACAAGAAGCACTAGGAGTTAGTCATGGCTGTTCAGAAAAGTAAAAAGACGCGTTCGCGTCGTGGTATGCGTCGTTCACACGATGCGCTGTCCGGTTCTACGCTTTCAGTAGACCAGACTTCCGGTGAAACTCATCGTCGTCACCACGTGACAGCGGACGGTTTCTACCGCGGTAATAAGGTTCTTAATCTTAATAGCGACGACTAATTTTCGCCCCGGTACCTGGGCGAAGATAAACATTGTCTGATCATACGGTACATCTTGCCGTTGATATGGTGAGCGGAGATTTTGGTCTCCGCGTCACAGTCCCCGCTGCGCTCAAAGCGCTCCTTACTTTTCCCAATATTTTTCTGCACCTCGTCGGTGATGAGTCATCGCTCGAAAGCGCGTTGTCTGCATGGCCTGAATTAGAACGGTCCCGTGTAACAACCCTGCATGCTCCTGACGATTTGAAAATGGGCCATCAGCCCTCAGATGTTCTTAAAAACATCGACTCCTCGCCTATACGTATCGCCCTTGAGGCACTCGCCCGCCAACAGGTGGTAGCAGTGGTATCAGCCGGTAATGCCGGCGCGTTGATGATTCTGGCGAGAAAACTTGTTGGTATGCTTAAAGATGCCGGCCGCCCCGCATTTTGCTCTGTGTTTCCCACCAGAAAGGGTGTGAGCCTGATGCTCGATTTGGGGGCCAATGTAGATTGTTCGGCTGAGCAGCTTTGCTCCTTTGCCTTATTAGGCAGCGCGCTATTCAGCTCGTTGTATTCTCAGCCATCTCCACGTATTGCACTGTTGAGTAATGGTGTGGAAACGGGGAAAGGCAATCTGCAGTCCCGGCGTGCAGCGGCCCTGATTGAACGTAACCCCCAGCTGAACTACTCCGGTTACATCGAGGCAAATACACTGCATGAAGGGAATGCGGATGTGGTAGTGAGCGACGGATTTAGCGGCAATATAGCGTTAAAAGCCATCGAGGGTACCGCGGAACTGGCGGCGGAGAATTTGGCAAAGTTACTGCACGCTCAAACGGATATACTGATCAGCGCTGCCGTCCAGAAACAATTACTGACGGATTTTTCAAACGCAATGGATCCGGAGCTACACAATGGTGCTTTTCTCCTTGGGCTGGCGGGTATCGTGGTAAAAGCGCACGGGAATTCATCCATTGATGGCTTTGTCGCTTCCATTGGGCAAGCGCTACAGTGTGAAGAGCATCAGATGATTGCTAAAATATCGGAACAGTTAGCGAGCGCGGCTTCGCCGGCCGCATAACCACAAAATTACTGACGGTACAAAGGATTTCAATTATGTCTGAAAACACCATTGCATTTGTATTTCCGGGGCAGGGATCCCAAAAAGTTGGCATGTTGGCGGCCGCGTTTGAAGCCTTCCAATCAGTTCGAGATACATTTACAGAGGCTTCTGATGCGCTCGGATACGACATGTGGCAGCTAATCCAGGAGGGCGAGCAGGAAGCTTTGAATCTCACTGAAACAACCCAGCCGGTTTTGCTCTCGTCCAGCGTTGCCTTGTGGCGGGCGTGGCTTGAAAACGGCGGGGCGCAGCCGTCTGTAATGGCGGGGCACAGCCTCGGGGAGTTTTCTGCGCTGGTGTGTGCTGGAGCATTGAATTTTGCCGATGGTGTGAAGCTGGTGAAACAGCGCGGTGCTTTTATGCAAACTGCGGTGCCAGTGGGCGAAGGTGCGATGGCGGCAATTATTGGGCTAGAAGATGAAGTTATTAATCGTATCTGTGCTGAGGTGGCTGCTGCTGGCGGCGGCGTTGTTGCGGCAGTTAACTTTAATTCACCGGGTCAAGTAGTGATAGCAGGTAATACGGGAGCGGTTGATGCAGCTATTGTCGCCTTGAAGGACGCCGGTGCGAAACGAGCGTTACCGCTTCCTGTAAGCGCTCCTTTCCACACTGAATTGATGAAACCCGCCGGTGTAAGATTGATTGATGCGATGGACGCGATAAAATTCAAAACACCCACCATCCCTGTTGTGCACAATGTGCACGCGCAAACCGAAAGTGACCCAAGTAGGATCAAGGCTTTACTGGGAGAACAGATATATAGCCCGGTACTGTGGACACAGTGCATTCAGACGATGGTAGGGAAGGGAGCGCAGAGATTAGTTGAGTGCGGACCTGGTAAGGTGCTCAGTGGTTTGAATCGTCGAATAGACAAGTCACTGCAGAGCTTTTCACTCGAGGATCCGGAGCAATTGCGCCAGACCAATATTGAGCTAGGCTAACGCCATAGCATTACTCTAAATCAAAGGAATACTTCCATGAGTGAAGAACAAAAAGTTGCTCTTGTAACAGGTGCCAGCCGCGGCATTGGCAAAGCGATTGCCGAAAAGCTCGCGGCGGCGGGTTATACGGTAGTAGGTACGGCAACCTCAGAAGAGGGCGCCCAGCGAATCACTGCTTATTTGGAAGATGGTGGCAATAACGGCTGTGGTATGAAGCTTGATGTTGCGGACGATGAGAATGTTACTGCAGTTGTCAAAGCCATAACCGGCCAATACGGTGCCCCGGCAGTGTTGGTCAATAATGCCGGCATTACGCGCGACAACCTGCTAATGCGCATGAAGGCCGACGAGTGGGGCGATGTGATCTCCACTAATTTGAGTGCTTTGTATCGTGTTAGCAAGGCCTGTTTGCGCGGGATGACCAAGGCTCGGTGGGGACGGATCGTGAATATAACTTCGGTGGTCGGGTCAATGGGCAACGCCGGGCAAAGTAACTATGCGGCGACCAAGGCAGGTGCCGAGGGTTTTTCCCGTTCACTGGCGCGGGAGCTGGGCTCTCGTTCAGTCACGGTCAACTGTGTGGCCCCTGGTTTTATCGACACCGATATGACACGTGAACTGACCCAGGACCAAAAAGCGGCGATGCTGGAGCAGATACCGCTGGGCCGCCTCGGGGCTCCGGCTGAGATAGCGGCACTGGTAGGATTCCTCTGCAGCGAGGAATCAGGCTATATTACAGGCGAAACCCTACATATAAATGGTGGCATGTATATGTCCTAAGTAACTGTTAATTATAATAAACTAACTATCTTTTTCGCCGCGTTAAAAAAAATTATTACTCTCGATGAAAACAGAGTAAAATGCGCGCTCAAGCCGCTTTAACAGGTTTGGTATCGTACTAACTAGGAGTTTAATGAATCATGAGTAGCATTGAAGAACGCGTTAAGAAAATCGTCGCAGAACAACTTGGCGTAAAAGAAGAAGAAGTACAGACTGAAGCGTCTTTCGTTGAAGATCTGGGTGCAGACTCATTGGATACTGTTGAGTTGGTAATGGCTCTTGAAGAAGAGTTCGAAACAGAGATCCCTGATGAAGAAGCTGAAAAAATTACGACAGTGAAACTAGCGATAGATTATATCAATAATAATCTCGGCTGATTTACACTCTCATTCGGAAAAAGCCGTTTCTATTTACAAATAGAACGGCTTTTTTCATTTCGGGTTTTAGTGAGTGTTATTACTGCATAGGAGTTTGATTGGTGATTGGCAGAAGAGTTGTTGTGACAGGTATGGGTATGGTCAGCCCGGTGGGACACACCGTGGAAGAAAGCTGGACCAATATTTTGGCCGGTAAAAGCGGTGCGGCCCCTATCGAGACTTTCGATGTATCTGCCTATAGCACCAAATTCAGTGCGAGCGTTAAAGATTTCGATATCACAACCTATCTGGCGGCCAAAGATGCCAGAAAGATGGACACCTTTGTTCAATATGGCATGGCGGCAGGCATTCAGGCGATGGAAGACAGCGGCCTGGAAGTCAACGAACAAAATGCTTCTCGCATTGGTTGTGCCATCGGTTCAGGTATTGGCGGCATCGGACAAATTGAAAAAAATACAGCGATCGTTAATACCAGCGGTCCCCGAAAGATCTCTCCATTTTTTGTGCCTGGTTCAATTATCAATATGATCGCGGGTAATCTATCCGTTAAGTACGGGATGCAGGGGCCTAATTTTGCTGTCGTAACAGCCTGTACTACGGGAACACACAATATTGGTATGGGCGCCAGAATGATTGCTCTGGGTGATGCCGACGCGATGCTAGTAGGTGGTGCGGAAATGGCTACAACGCCTGTGGGGCTGGGGGGTTTTGCAGCTGCCAGGGCCCTGTCGACGCGCAATGATGACCCGGCAGCTGCATCGCGCCCCTGGGACGCAGACAGAGATGGTTTCGTGCTAGGTGACGGTGCCGGCGTTATAATGCTCGAAGAATACGAGAGTGCAAAGGCGCGAGGTGCTCACATCTACGCAGAGCTGGTTGGCTTTGGCATGAGCGGCGACGCATATCACATGACGCTGCCACCCGAAGATGGTCGCGGTGCAGCGGCCTCCATGCAAAATGCGGTGAACGACGCCGGCATACCGGTTGATCAAATAAGCTATATCAACGCACATGGTACTTCTACCCTTGCAGGCGATGGCGCAGAGAGCAGAGCGGTTGAGTCTGTGATGGGAAGTTCGGCGAGTCAGGTTGCCGTGAGTTCAACAAAATCCATGATAGGGCACTTGCTCGGAGCGGCCGGTTCTGTTGAAGCGATTTTTTCGATCCTCGCTATCCGTGATCAGGTGGCCCCGCCCACGATAAATCTTGATAACCCCTCTGAAGACTGTAATCTGAATTACGTCCCCCATACGGCTCAGGAAATGTCTATTACCAGCGTGTTATCAAATTCCTTTGGATTTGGTGGTACCAATGGTTCCCTTATATTTAGCAAACTGGACTGATCTTTCACCTGGTGTCCGCACACTCAATCTACTGGATTGATGGAAATCGGGAAGTGGCCTTGCCTCTTCCCGATCGCGGTCTGGACTTTGGTGACGGACTTTTCGAGACCATGCTCTACGCCCAGGGTAGGTTATTTTACCCCAAGCTCCATCTAGATCGTCTCCAGAGCGGCCTGAAAACTCTGGGGTTTCCCGACTGTCTTGGCACCGCGCGAATCCACTTGAATAAAGTGGTGGCAGAGCTTCCGTCGTTGAATATTTCCCGGGCGGCAGTGCGCCTCACCATTACCCGCGGTAGTGGTCCCCGAGGGTATGCTCCGCCCATAGAATGTCAGCCGCGGGTAATTATTGCCGTGGAAGCTGACAAGGCAAATTGGAACGGGGCGCTCGAGCCGGCAACGCTGGGTTTGGCGACTACCCGATTGGCATCTCAAACGCAGCTCGCAGGTATCAAGCACCTGAACAGATTGGAGCAGGTGCTGGCTGCCAGAGAACGATTGCATCAGTCTTTTGATGAAATGGTAATGCTGGACTCCAATGACGACGCCATATCAGTGATCAGCGGCAATCTGTTTGTTGTTAAGGCTGGTGAGCTTATTACGCCCTTATTATCTGAATGTGGGGTAAAGGGAACACGTCGTCATCTGCTTATCAACGACTGGGCTCCCGCGCTCGGTATAAACGTGCGGGAACAACGAATTGATGTCTCGACTCTGGCCGACTCGGATGAGCTTTTCTTCACCAATAGCCTGATAGGGTTGCGTCCGGTGTCTTGTTTTGGCAATGCCCAATGGGCACAATGGCCGGTATTTACAGCCCTTCGAGCCCTGTATTGGGGGGACAACGAGTGATACGAGGTGCGCTATTGGGCCTGGCGATCCTCGCTATTGGCGGCTACGCGGTAGTTTATAAGCTGCAATTGCGTTGGGAACAACCTCTGACGGTATTGGACGCAGGACATTACCTAACGGTCCAGTCAGGCGCGCGTTTGAAAGATGTGGCGCATCAATTACATGAAGATGAGGTGTTAGCCGACCCTTACCTGTTGGTGGCGTTTGGCCGCTGGACGGGTCTGGATGAAAAGATCAAGCGCGGCGAATACAGAATTCCCAGCGGGACTAAACCTGCAGAACTATTGCTGTTGCTCACCCAGGGCACGGTTATCCAATACCAGGTAACTTTGCCCGAAGGCATTACCCTTGCGGATGCGTTGGAAATTCTCGCACAGCAGGAGCCGTTGGAAAATGTAATGGAGGGGCCAGAGGATGCGAGAATTTATTCTCTATCGAAACCCCATGAACTCGCAGAGGGTTTGTTCTTTCCGGATAGTTATCACTATGAGAAAGGAACCTCGGACTGGCAAATTCTTCAGCGTGCTCATCAGCGGATGCAGGAAGTGCTCGCGAGTGAATGGCGGCAAAAAGCTGCAGACCTCCCCTACGAGACACCCTATGATGCATTAATCATGGCGTCTATCGTTGAGCGTGAAACAGGTGTGTCTGCTGAAAGAACTCAAATAGCAGGCGTTTTTGTCAGACGTCTACAAAAAAGAATGCGCTTGCAGACCGATCCGGTTGTAATCTATGGTCTGGGCCATCAGTTTGATGGCAATCTTCGCCGCACACATTTACAGGATGAGTCAAATCCCTACAACACTTACCGACATAGTGGTTTGCCGCCAGGGCCAATATCGCTACCCGGTCGGGCGGCGATCAATGCAGCTCTTCATCCCGATGATTCCCAGGCGCTATATTTTGTGGCGCGCGGAGATGGTAGCCATGCCTTTTCCAAGACTTTTGCGGAACACCAGAAAGCCGTGAAACAATACCAGCTAACGCGCAGGAAAAATTACCGTTCCAGTCCGGAGAGGAAATAGAGTGACGCGATCCCGAGGGTTGTTTATTACCGTGGAAGGCGGGGAGGGTGTGGGAAAATCAACGAATATTGATTTTCTTGAAAAACACCTCCAGAACCAGGGCGTTGAACTGGTGATTACCCGCGAGCCCGGCGGCACGCCTTTGGCTGAAAATATTCGAAATTTGTTGTTGCAGGTCGATACGGAGCCAGTCGATCAGATCACTGAATTATTGCTTATCTTTGCGTCCAGAGCGCAGCACCTAAAACAGTTGATAGAACCGGCACTGGCATCGGGCAAGTGGGTTTTGTGCGACCGTTTTACAGATGCTACTTACGCCTACCAAAGCGGCGGGCGACAGATCGAGCCGCGCAAAGTGCAGATGTTAGAGCAGTTGGTGCAAGGTGAAATGCGGCCAGATTACACATTGCTGCTGGATGCCCCGGTAGAATTGGGGATGGAGCGTGCAAGAGGCCGCGGGGAGCTTGACAGGTTTGAACGGGAGGAACTCGACTTTTTTCACAGGGTTCGGCATACCTATTTACAGCTCGCGCAGGAAAGTAGCGGCAGATACCGGATCATAGATGCCAGCCTGTCTCTGGAGGCAGTTCAGCAGCAACTCCTGAAAGTGTGCAGCGAGCTTTTGGCGTGCTGGGGTGTCAGGAACAATCCACTATGATCGATCTGACAGAACTTCCGGCCATATCCGTGCCTATGCCCTGGCAAACCCAGGCTTGGCAGCAATTACATCAACAGATTCAAAGCGATCAGCTGCCACATGCCATTCTTATAGCCGGCATGGCCGAAACCGGGAAAAACCGTATGGCGATGGCGCTTGCCAGATTGTTGCTGTGCCATACACCGCAAGCGGGTCACAATTGTGGAAATTGCCACGCCTGCCAGATGAGCAAAGTCGGTAGTCATGGCGATTTTCGTTGGCTTGAGCCAGAGGGCAAGAGCCGGGTTATCAAGGTGGACCAGATTCGCGAAGTGGTAAATTTTGGTACCAAGACGGCCAGTCTGGGACAAAGAAAAGTCATTGTTTTTTCGCCTGCAGAAAACATGAATGCGAATGCCGCGAATGCCCTGCTGAAATCCCTGGAAGAACCGGCACGCGATACCTATCTGATTCTCGTCAGTCATCGCCTGCATGGATTGCCGGCAACCATTCGATCGCGTTGCCAGCAGATGCGACTGCCGCCGCCGACGCAAACGCAGAGCATCGATTGGCTGGAGCAACTCACTGGCAATCGGCAGGAGGGTGAACAGCTGTTGGATCTTGCAGTGGGCCGGCCAATGATGGCTGAAACCATCTATCGCGCCGGCGATATCGATGCCATCAGGGCCATTCCAGCGGCGCTTGAAACGCTAAAAACCCAGCGTGGGAGTGTGCCAAAAGTCGCTGCGTTATTGGGGCAGTTGAGTATTGAGGACGCATTGGCTCAGTGCGGTGTGTATCTCCAGCGGTCCATTTCCGTTGCTGCGGAAAATAGCCAGATGAATCAACAATCGCGCAAGCTTTTTGTGCTGCTTGACGAGGTAAATCGTATGCAGAGTGCTCTTGTTTCGGGCGCGAATCCAAATCCGCAACTGTTACTGGAGTCTTTGCTGGCGAGAGTTCAGAAGAATTTGGGAGGCAGCTAGCATGGTGATAATATGCATTTGAGAACCTTGGAGAAATACAAATGAGCGACAGTAGAAACAACAGCCGAAATGGCATTCTCTCATTGACGATCAAGGATAAAGCGGTGCTTTATTCGGCTTACATGCCTTTTTTACACAACGGCGGATTATTTGTGCCGACGAACAAAGTTTACGATGTCGGTGACGAGGTTTTTATGTTGTTGAGCCTGATGGACGAGGCGGAAAAAATTCCCATTGCCGGGAAGGTGGTTTGGGTGACACCTCGGGGTGCCCAGGGCAACAGAACGGCGGGTATAGGGGTGCAGTTCAGTGAGCAGGACGCCGCGGCAAATACGAAAATTGAAAATCATCTGGCCGGATCACTGACTTCAGACCGGCCAACTCACACAATGTAGGCAGAGCGTTTCAGTGTAAACCCAGTTTCTGAAGTTTTAGCGCTAATTGGTTGAAAAATGGCGTTTTTTGGCAAAAAAAATGGGTCCCAAAAAGGGACCCAATAAGACCATTAGGAGTGAAACATAAGGAATTGCTTCCCTAAAGAGCACTAGGAAATGCCCTCGCAGTCATCCGGTAACGCTAGGGGATTAGATGACTACACTCTTAGTATCGTTCAAAACTGGTAATTTTCCACAACTAAGTGGCTTTTTTTTAGTACATTTTCGCATTAAAGCTTCATTTGTAAATAATCTATAGGCATAAATGGTGCAATTGGCTGGTAAAAATCAACTTCTCCTGGGCGTCATAGAAGGGTTTTACGGCCGATCCTGGTCTCATTCT
This sequence comes from Halioglobus sp., assembly GCA_036961345.1. Classification (GTDB taxonomy): domain Bacteria; phylum Pseudomonadota; class Gammaproteobacteria; order Pseudomonadales; family Halieaceae; genus JBALVT01. Next base: position 2,555 of record JBALVT010000034.1, on the reverse strand, counting down.
ACCCGTTTGGCCTATGCTGATTATCTGCAGTCTTTAGGTTTAAACAGCTATATTTATTGCCCCAAATCAGACCCCTTCCTACGTAAACGCTGGCAAGAGCGATGGCCCGAGCACATCTGGGCGGAAATTAAAGAATTGGCGTTGGCATATGCTGCCAGAGGTATTAATTGTGGCATCGGTTTGTCACCGTTTGCCCTATATGAGAATTACGGTCTGCCACAGCAACATGCGCTAAAGGCTAAGGTCGAGTATTTGGCTGAACTCGAGATGCCCATACTCGCTATTTTGTTTGATGACATGCCCGGGTCGCTGGACGCACTGGCTGAACGTCAGGCGCAAATAGTGGCGGATGTGTGTGAGTGGGCGCCGCGTAGTCGGATATTGGTCTGCCCCACTTATTACTCTTTTGATCCGGTGCTGGAAAAACATTTCGGGGTAATGCCCCAGCACTATTGGACTGACCTGGGTAGACACTTGCCGCGCTCGGCCGATGTTTTTTGGACGGGGAATCGTGTCTGTTCGGAATCTATCGCCTCTGAAGATATCCAACGGATATGCCGGCAGCTGGGCCGCAAGGTGCTGCTTTGGGATAATTACCCGGTGAACGATGGGGCACAACGCAGCAACTATTTGTATTGTAGTGAGTTGGCTGATCGCGACAGTGAGTTGTCCGATCACATCACCGGGCACTTTTGTAATCCGATGAACCAGGCGTATCTGTCGCTTATGGCTTTGCTGGGTTTGCCCTCTTTGTACGGGCAGGTTGGGCCCGATAGCGAATGGCTGCAGACGCTCTATGGACGCGAGACCTACCAACAGCTACTTTTGGATAGACATGACTTTGAGACGCTTGGTCTTACCGGGATGGGCGAAAAACGCTGCCATGAACTTGCAAACCTGTATGGTAGCTTCTCTGGGGCGGCGGCGGCTGAAGTCGTGGATTGGCTACGTGGATTATATTGCTTTGACCCCGATTGCCTGACAGATTGAGTAACCCAAATGATGCATAGTCTTAAAGAAACCTCGGCAATTCGATATCGCGCAGGCGACCCAATTACGTTGTTTGAGCAATGGTCAAAAGCCGGTGCACAGCAGGACGGTTTGCTTCTTGTTGATTTTCAGCTGACCGCATATTGGCGCGAAGAGCGATCAGAGGTGCCTTTGACGGCGGTTTATCTCAAGGAGGCGGGCAGGGTGTGGGTGTCTGTAACAAACGCCCCGTTAAGCCAGCCTCTGGTCAGTGTCTCTGAATTATATTGGCATTGGGTCGAGCAACACGACTTGCTAGCTTATGAACTCGGTCAGCCCATTGGTTTATCTGCGCTGGCCATACCAAAGCCCTGGGGCCGGGAAATTTGGTATACAGGAGTTGAGGGCAGGGGAGTGTGTGCGCTGGAGCATGCAGGGCAGCACTCGCCGATTCCCTGGTTGCAAGCTGTTCTCCCAGGTTCTGTATTGGGACGAGCGGGAGAACCCCTGGTATTGCTAAAGATACTGGACCCGGACCCCGAGCCGGTAATCGGAGATTTGTATTTCGAGTTGCATGAGGAAAAGCAGGAGGTTTATGTGGTTACCCACATTGATAAAGCTGCCTGGCCCGATGGCACAGGATACATACGTATGGGTTTTGCAGACGAAAAACTCTCTCAATACCATGGCGACTCGGCGGGCTTTCGCAGCGCCTACCTGAGTTCGGTTAAGGCTTATGAGCGGGTCAGGCGCCAAATCGATGCTATACCCGAACACGGTCAAGTCGATGAATCGTTGCGTGAGCAAGAGTCTGCCCTGCGCACAAAAATGGATGCGTACAGCCAGCTTCGCCCCCTGCGTTTGGGGGATGTTGTGAAAGTGCCTCTTCTGACACCGCATTCATTACAGCATGGTGTGCGAACAGTTGAATTTCAAACACCTGTTTATGAGCGCAAAATATTATCGTTTGCCCAGGAGGTTCTAACCCAGTCGCACTGGGATACCACTGAAGCGGTCGAGCAGATGCATTTGCAAACAGCACAGCCTGAGAAGTTTGAGACCCTGTTCGATAACGACGGCGTGTTTGTAGAGCGAATCGTAGATTTTAGTGATTTTGAGGTGCGCAGAGTCCGCATATCGGCCGATGCAGAGCTTAGCCTGGGGCCGATGCAGCCCTATGGGGTCATCATGGTGGTAGACGGTCGTTTGGTACTCGGTGGTCAGTATTTCGGCCCCGAGGAGGCTCTAATTGTGCCCCGGGGATGGTCCGGCAAGCTGGTGTCCGATGACGATTCAAAGTCTGTGCTCTTTCTTCTTGCGATACCTCGTCATTGAGCGGTTGAACCACGGGCTTTATTGTGGCAGAATCTGCGCCCTTGTGATTACCCCAAATCTTGCCTTAATCGGGCTTATAGTCCGCAAGATTCAGTCAGTTACGACTGTTATCTAAGGTTTTTTCTAGTTTTGTAGTGCTGGATGACGGGGCAATTCAATCTGCGGGAGTGGCGAAATTGGTATACGCGCTAGATTTAGGTTCTAGTGCCGCAAGGCGTGGGAGTTCGAGTCTCCCCTTCCGCACCATATTT
>JBALVT010000033.1:0-28508 GCA_036961345.1 Halioglobus sp. | reverse complement strand
CCTTAGGCGCACTGGCTGCCCTGGCCATGATTTGCTTGTGCGTCGGCCTCTTGCACAGACTGCAAAATCTGGTCTACAGACCGGGGGTTGAGAAAGGTGCCGAACCCGTTGAAGAGCACTCCATTAGCTGGGTACCACCCGCTCCGGAGCGGGCCGTAGGCATAAAACGAGTCTCCATTGCCTATGGACTGGGAGCAGCTGCAACGCTGGGCGCCCTCATTCTCTTGACGAATTCTAAAGTCTTATTGCTGGCTGCGGCGTTAGCGCTCACCGGACCTGCCATCGCCCTGTTCCTCTTTCACTCGGGAAGGCCCGGGCACATCGGTGTAGTAGATAAGAAACTGTTGGTGGTAGACCACAATAATTTATACCATCTCGGACAAGGGCCGAGAATTTTCTATCGCAAACATTTTGTGATGGTCGATGATGTCGCTGTTTTTACCGGTACAGCAGTATTACCTGTCTTCAAGCCCGGCCCCCAGACAAACGAGCTGGCCGAGATTGTCGCAGCAGGTATCAAAGTCGACCGCAAAACCGTGTTTATCAAGTTATTACAGGCCGGGCACCCGGTCGCCAGGGGTGCATTGGCCTGTTTGGTATGTACTGTTTCGGCAGCCCTCACCCTACTGGCCCTGTAACACCACGAATGCAGATACCTGAGGTAATAGCCTCGGGGATTCGATATAATCCAGACACAAAAGTTAAGCCTACCAACCGATAGAAATAATACTGACAACTGGTTGCCGTTTTCATGGATGTAGATTTAAATGCAGGGGCCTCGGCCGGACCGCGCTTTCAAGTGGCCTTATTTGTCACTTGCCTGGCGGATCTGTTTCGCCCTTCCGTTGCATTCGACAGTATCACCTTGCTGGAACTCGCAGGCTGCGAAGTCACGGTGCCCCAGGCACAAACTTGCTGCGGGCAACCCGGGTACAACAGCGGTGACTACGAAAGTACAATCCCTCTTGCCAAAGCGTTAATAGAAACCTTCGAATTCGCTGATTACGTCGTCGCACCCTCGGGCTCCTGTGCCGGTATGATCAGCCATCACTACCCAAAATTACTTGAGGGCGAGTGGAGACAGCGGGCTATCGACCTGGCCGCCAAGACCTACGAGCTAACAACATTTTTGACCGAGGTCGCCTGCATAAGCTCACCAGCCGAAGGCCCTGCCCTTCCCCCCCGTGTAAGCTACCACGACAGCTGCGCCGGACTGCGGGAGCTGGGAATAAGTGAACAACCCAGGACTCTGCTTCGAGAACTCTGTAAGACCGAGATTTCCGAGCTCAATCAGACCGATGTGTGCTGCGGTTTTGGAGGCACCTTTTGCGCAAAAATGCCCGAGCTTTCTACCAAAATGGTAGATGACAAACTTGATGCGGCTCTGGCGACAAGTGCTCCTATTCTTGTCGGCGGGGACCTGGGCTGCCTGATGAATATTGCAGGTCGTGCCAAGCGCCTTGGCAAAGCCCTTGAAGTGCGCCATATCGCCGAACTATTGGCTAACGATATGGAAGGGCCCGCCATCGGTGAGGGCGAACCCTGATGGAGGCGCTGAGTTGAATATCAATAGCGCCGATTTCCTCGAAAGCGCCAACGAGGCGATTCAGGACACTGAAAAACGCCAACGACGCGATGTTCTGGGGGCCTTCATTCCTGCGGCCATAGCCTCTGCGGTAAACGACTATGAGCCCTTTGACGAGCTGCGCAAGCATCACAAAAAAATTAGGCAGCATGCGCTGGACAATCTCGACCACTACCTCCTCAAGTTTGAAAAAGAAGCGGTCAAAAACGGCAGTCAGGTGCACTTTGCCCGAGACGGTGATGAGCTCAACAGCCTGGTACTGGATATTTGCCAGCAACACGGCGCCCAGCGGATTGCAAAAGGAAAATCCATGGTCACTGAGGAGACCGAGTTAAACGCTTATCTTCTGAGTGCTGGACTGGATGTGGTTGAAACCGACCTCGGTGAATACATTATTCAACAGGCCGGAGAAAAACCCAGCCATATTATTGGACCCGCCCTGCATAAATCTCAGCAGGAAATCCGTGAATTGTTTCTGCAAAAACACGACCTGGGGGAGAGAGATCTGGACACTGTGGACGACATGGTGACAGAGGCTCGCACAATACTGCGCAAACACTTTCTCGAAGCGGATGTTGGTATCATCGGATCCAATGCCCTGATCGCAGAAAATGGTTATTCCATGTTAGTGACCAATGAAGGTAACGGCGACTTATGTGCCAACCTGCCCAACGTCCTGATAATCTGCACCACTTTGGACAGAGTGCTCCCACGGGCGACCGATGCTAGCGCGATGCTACCCCTGTTAGTGCGCTCTGCGATTGGCCAGGCCGTAACAAGTTACACCAGTTTTTACAGTGGCCCCCGGCATGGAGAAGATCCGGATGGCCCGCTGGAAACACATTTCATACTGCTGGACAACAAACGCAGCGCCATTCTTGCCAGCGACTATCAGGAGATGCTGCACTGTATCCGCTGTGGCAGCTGCCTGACTCACTGCCCGGTATACATTGGCAGCGGTGGGCACGCCTATGGGTCGGTTTATTCGGGCCCAATGGGGTCAGTACTGACGCCACTGCTTACCTCTCTGGAAGAAAGCAAGCTTTTGCCTAACGCCTGCACCAGCTGTGGACGCTGTGCAGAAATTTGCCCGGCTGACATTCCGCTACCGGATTTATTACGCGATCTTCGCCATGAAGAAACACGGCACAAGTTATCCAGCAGTCGCTGGCGCCTGGGTATCAAGTGGCATGCCTGGCTGTGCGCACATCCGGAAATTTATCACTGGCTGAGCAACGCATTGATAACAATACTATCGCGCATTGGCAGAAAAAAAGGCAGCTTTCAAAAACTACCCATGGCCGGCGGTTGGACCGGCACCCGCGACTTCCCTGCGCCACAGTCCAGTACTTTTATGCGGCAATACCAGACGCTGCAAAGACGCAAAAATGACCGATAGCCCACGTACAGAGATTATTGCGCGAGTTCGACGCGCCAGTCAGAGAAATTCCGAAGAGGAGATTTCCGCGTCGCTGGAGCGCATCGGTAAAGCGCCGGTCGAGGCAATAGCCCCTGATTACCTGGCCGAGCTATTCCTTGCCAATGTTTTAAAAAATGGCGGTGGCGCAGGTTGTGCCCAGAACAAATCGGACGCAGCCAAAGCCGTTGCCCAGCATCTTTACCAGCACCATCGAACGAGAAAGCTGGTGGCCGGCAACGACCCGAGACTGGCGGCTATGCCCTGGCGTGACGGCGGTGTATTGCCCAGATTCGGGGCGGCGATTGAAGGCGACCTGGCCAGCGTCAGCTATGCACAAATCGGGGTAGCCCAAAGCGGTTCAATCATCACCTGGACGGGGAAAGCCAATCCTGCCAGCAATAATTTACTGGTTGAAAACCACATAGTATTGCTTGACCTGGAAGACCTGGTAGCAGACATGGACGCTGCCTGGCAACTTATAAACGCAAGCCAGAATAACCAGCGAAGACACCGCGCTATCAACGTGATCTCCGCCCCATCAAGTACCGCAGATATCGATATGCAGCTGGTAATGGGAGCTCACGGCCCCCGCAGTTGGCATGTAATATTAATCGGCGCAGTGGCCGAATCTACGCTGGAACAAGCCCGCCAGTTGGCGGGCCTACCCTAGTTCTTAAAGGGCATTGTAAGTGTACTTTTGACCACCCAGAGCCGCCTCGTACATCAATCCACCCTTGGCAATGGTAAAAATAGCCATTCCCTTGCGGTATCCTGCATTGACCGTCGTTGCGTTATTGCTGCCACCGCTGACGCCCGCTGATGTACCACCACCGGTATTGGCCTCTGCCGAAACACCCGCGGTAAGCGCTACCGCCGTGGCCTGAGCACTAAATTCGAAATTTCCGGAAGTGAATTCGCGCAGGGACCGTTCGTCTTCAAAAAAAACAATTTGACTAAACGCCTGACCGCCCAACTGAAAGCCGATAGTGACCTGCGTCATGGTGGAATTACCAATGTGCGCACCACGGGCGTATACCTTCCCCTTACCATGGGCGCCACCAATGCCTATGCCTGCTTTACCTATAGTTGGGAATAACGCATAACCATAACTTTGTTCCAGGTAGACCGCACTGGGACCGGCGCTACGAAACGAAGAAATGGCATCGCTGTATGTGTCGGCCCAGGCCATTTGCAGTGGCAGAGACAGAATAAGTAGAACCAAGGTCGATTTGAATACTCGTTGCATGTGAACACACCTGTTTTAAAACAAAGAAAAAACGCAGCTCCAAACGAAGCGCGTATTGTAGCTGGCACATACTAATGTATCTGGCGCCAAGACGGCACATTGGACTGCATTTATTTTCGCCGGGTCAGTCTCATTGGGAACCAGGATTACCCTGTATTTCGCATACCGGCCGCTACACCGGCTATGGTTACCATTATCGCCTGCTCAAGCAGGGGTTCCGGGCTCTGCCGCTGACGATACAGCAGCTCTGCCTGCAGAACATTCAGAGGGTCGGTATATATATTGCGCAATTGAATAGACTCACGAATCCATGGCTGGTCTTCCAGAAAACCGGCCGCGCCCGTGACCTTGAGCACGATCTCACTGTCAGCACCAAGACGGGTCCGCAGCGCCTCACCCAGTGGCTGCAGTGCCGCTGGTACCAGCCTGTCGTCATAATAAGCCGACAGTCCCACATCCGCCTTGGCAAACACCATCTCCAACATGGATAGACGGGTCGCAAAAAATGGCCATTCAGCTGCCATTTCTCGCAGTGTGTCAGCTCCGTCGCGATGCAAAACCGACTCCAGGGCATAACCGGCCCCAAGCCACGCCGGTAGCATAAGACGATTTTGTGACCAGGCGAAAATCCAGGGGATTGCACGCAGGCTCTCTATTCCTCCCCCGGCAGCGCGCCGGGCCGGCCTGGACCCCAGAGGCAGCTTTCCAAGCTCTTGTTCCGGTGTTGCACAGCGAAAATATTCTACGAAATCGGGCTCTTCTCTCACCGTCTCCCTGTAGGAAGCACAAGAGCTAGCGGCAAGCACTTCCATAACTTCGCGCCATTGCTCCTTGGGCACGGGTGGCGTCAAAAGGTTGGCCCTGAGTATTGCGCTGGCGTACAAAGCAAAGGTCTTTATGGCCAGGGACGTTAGACCCAGTTTGGCACGAATCATCTCCCCTTGCTCTGTCACACGAAGCCCCTGGGTCAGCGTACCTGGAGGTTGCGACAACAACGCCTCGTGTGCAGGCGCCCCACCGCGACCGATTGTGCCTCCGCGACCGTGAAAGAGGGTCAGTTTAACATCGTGTTTCGCGCAGACAGCGAGCAAACTTTCCTGTGCGGTGTATTGCGCCCAGGAAGCCGCCAACACTCCGGCATCCTTGGCAGAGTCTGAGTAGCCAATCATCACCATCAGATTGCCGTTCAGATACTTTCGATACCAGTCGCTTGCCAGCAGCGTTTGTACAACCTCCTGTGACCGCTTGAGATCGTCAAGCGTTTCAAACAACGGCGCCACGGGTAAATCAAACGGACATCCGGTTTCTTTCAATAGCAGGTGAACGGCCAGTACATCCGAGGGCTGACGAGCCATTGAGATAACGTAAGCGCCCAGAGCCTTGGGGGGCTGACGGGATATCACAGCACAACTTGCCAACACCTCCTGAGCGTCATCTCCCGGAACCCACTTGACGGGAATCAAGGGCCGCCGGCTTTGCAACTCCCGCAATAGAAATTCCTGTTTTTCGCTTTCATCCCACTGTGCGTAGTCCCCCAACCCCAGAAAAGAGGTTAGCTGTGACAGCACATCGGTGTGTCTGGCGCTGTCCTGGCGAATATCATGGCGTACCAGGTGCACACCAAAACACTGCACTCGACGCATTAAATCCAGCAGCTCAGCATTGGCTATCGCCTCCATACCGCAGGCAATCATAGACGTATAACAACAGTGCAGAGGCTCCCACATTTGATCGACACGTGTGAGAATATCGCTGTCTCGTGATGGCTGGCCTTCCAGCTCACGCTCTATGGCCAGCAGCGTGCGTTTTAGTCGTTCGCGTAACGGTCGCAAGACTGCGCGATAGGGTTCATGAGCATCACCAGATAGGGTCTTTAGCGCTGCATCACAGCGCGTCATCGACAGCTCATCCACCAGCCCGATAACATCTTTAAGATACAGATCTGCTGCTTTCCAACGACTCAATAACATGACTTCCGCGGTCACCTGAGCAGTCACATTGGGATTGCCGTCCCGGTCACCCCCCATCCAGGACACAAAGTTCACCGGGTTGGCGTCGATAGCCAGGCCAACGCCACAACTTTCTCTGAGGGCAACATCCAGACGTCGCATAAATTCAGGCACTGCGCGCCACAGGGAGTCCTCAACAACTGCAAACCCCCACTTGGCCTCATCGACAGGTGTTGGCCGCTCCTGGCGAAAGTCATAGCCATACCAAATCTGCGCTATCAGCTCACGCAAGCGGTTGTGAATTTGGCCCTCTTCGCGGGCGGTCATGCCCTGCAATTCCAACTGCCCCAGACAGCGGGAGATCTCGCTGTGTTTGTGAATCAGGGTGCGCCGGGTAATCTCGGTCGGATGAGCCGTGAGAACCAGCTCGATTTTAAGTGCGGCAAAAGCTTCAACAATCGCACCGTCTGATACTCCGCGTTCCTTTAACTCACGCACCGTGGATGACAAGGTTTCCGAGGCCGAAAACAATGAGTCCATTTCTCTGGAGATAGTGTGATGCTCGTCGGCGATATTCGCCAGATTCAGAAACTGGCTGAATGCCCTGGCGACAGGAACCAACTCATGGTTATGCAGAGCACGTAAAACCTCCAGTAGCTGATCACCAGCGGTCTCATCACCTTCTCGCGAAGACTTCGATAAACTGCGAATGCGTTCAACAAGATCGAGGAAATCACCGCCCTCGGCGGCGGCAATGGTCTCGCCCAGCAAGCGCCCCAGAAAACTGACGTTACTTCGCAATGAAGAGTAATCGGCCCGCCCTATCGCCGTATTCAACTTGTGTGCTCCTGTGTTTCTACCACTGGCCGATTCTGGCCAATAAATCGCATACGCGGCTTGAATAGCCCCATTCGTTGTCATACCAGTTCAGTACTCGCAGATAGCGCCCGCCTGTTACGGCTGTAAAGCCGGCATCGTAAATCGACGAATGGGAGTTGCCGATAATATCCGAGGAAACAATCGGCCGATCGCTAAAGTACAAAATCCCCTCGAGGCTCTCGGAGACTGAGGCTTCTTTTACCACCGTGTGCACATCCTCGGCCGTAATCGACTTACCCAACTTCACAAACAGATCGACAACTGAACCGTCGGGAACAGGCACGCGTGATGCTATGCCGTGCAAGCGCCCTTTTAGATCGGGCAGCACTTCACCGACAGCCTTGGCAGCACCGGTTGAGGTCGGGATAATATTTTCTGCAGCGGCCCTACTTCTGCGCCAATCGGAATGCGGCACATCAGCCAGACGCTGATCGTTGGTATAAGCATGAACCGTATTAATAACGCCCTCGACAATACCAAACTTTTGATTTAGAACTCGCGCCATCGGCGCCAGACAATTTGTCGTGCAGCTCGCGTTTGAAATAATTCGATGCTCCGGCTTCAGACCTTCGTCATTGACGCCCAGTACAACGGTGTAATCTATCGGCTCGGCTGCCGGTACGGTCAGTACCACGCGTTTTGCTCCCGCCGCCAAATGCTGCTCCAACTGTTCCTGTTTTCGAAACACACCGGTTGCCTCCACAACGGCGTCAATGCCCAGCTCGCCCCAGGGCAATTTGCCAGGATCTCTTTCGCTCAATAGTTTTACGCGGCTTTTATCCGTTACAAAGTGGCCATCCTCAAGCGCAAGGTTCTTGCCAAAAGGCCCCATAACAGTGTCGTAGTCCAGCAGATATCGCAATGCATCGTGGTCAAACAAGTCGTTAATGGCAACAATATCGATGCCCTCGACCTCTTCCAGAATTCGAAATACTGATCGGCCTATTCGGCCAAAGCCGTTAATCGCAATTTTCATTACGCCACCTCCTGCTGATGCTCAAGATCGGCATAAAGCCTGACTACGTCCAGTAGACGCGTTACATGCCCCTGGTTTTCATACCAGCTGAGCGTCTTGATAATATTGTTTCCGGCCTTGATTGTTCCCTTTGTGTCAAACAACAACGAATGGGGATTACCGATAACATCAGAGGAAACGATAGGATCCTCAACGACATCTACAATTCCCGTATAACGGGCCGTACTCTCTCGCATAGCCTCATTTATATCCTCTACACTCACCTGGTCGTCCTCGAGCACCAGATTGACATCAAGCAGACAGCCCTCGTGTATCGGCACGTTCAGCGCGGAGGTGATAGTTTTGCCCTCGAAGGCCGGCAAAACCCGCCCCAGCCAGAGGCCAGCATCGTGGCTGTTGGGTATGATATTTTTAGCAGCTGAACGACTGCGACGATAATCGCTGCCGGCATAGTCCTGCAGAGCCTGGTCGCTGGTATACGAATGCACGCTGGTCATACTCGCGCATTCAATCGCAAATTTGTCCGATAAAATGTGTAGCAGCAAACACAGCGCGGTGGTGGTTGCCGAACCCGCTGATATCATCCGGTCCGCCGCCTGTATCTCGTGGCCATTGATACCCGGCATGACGATCCGGTCTATGTGATCGGCCGGCACCGTGCGCAACAGAACCCGTGGCGCGCCATTACTCAAGTGCCCCTCCATGTGAACGCGCTCTTTATACTTACCTGTAGAATCGATAACAATATCGACACCAAATACATCCCAGGGCATTTCCGAGGGTAGATCAATTGGCATTAAGCGTGACCTGAAGCTGGGGTTGATCAGGAAATTGCCCTGCAATTCATGCCGCTGGGGGTCCTCCACTTCAGAGCACAGTAGATAATGGAGTATGTCCGGCTTGCCGATATCGGCAATTGCTACAACTTCGATATCATCACTGCGCGAGGCCAAATCATAGAGCTGCCTGCCAGTCTGGCCAAAGCCCATGATGCCCAACCGTATTGGTTTGCGTTTTGTCACTGTAACCTCCTGATTAAATTTTCTACTGTGCCATCGCTTCGCGCGCAAGACGTTCTACTTCAGACCAATTACCGGCATCCACTAAAGCGGATGAAACCATCCATGAACCGCCACAGCACAGGACATTCGGCAGCGCCAAGAACGTGCGAAAATTGTCTGCATTAAGCCCGCCGGTGGGACAAAATTGTATATCCGGATACGGCCCTGACAGAGAATTGAGTAGATTAATCCCTCCAACCGCCACCGCGGGAAAAAGTTTGAAGCAGTCATAACCATAGTCCATACCCTGCATAATTTCAGATGCCGTGGAGACGCCAGGTACAAAATCGACGCCCTGCCCGGACGCTGCGCGCAGTAAATCCTGGGTCAACCCCGGACTGACACAAAAATCCGCGCCAGCGCCAACCGCAGCTTGCAATTCACTCGGATTAGTAACGGTACCCGCCGCCACTAACAAGCCAGGGACCTCGGCTTTCACCGCGGCAATACTGGCCAGCGCTGCCTCGGTGCGAAGGGTAATCTCCACCGCCTTCATACCCCCTGCAAGGAGGGCGCGGGAGAGCGCCACAGTTTGCCCAACACTGTGGGCCGTGACAACGGGAAGCACCCGACAGGCAGCTAAAACGGATCGATCCATGGAAAAACCCTTCATTAATGTAATTAAACTACTAAAGTGAACAATACAGCGTCTCGCGGGAAAAAGGCAAGCCCTATTTAAAAAACACAATAAATGGCCTATAAAACAGCAAATAAACCTAAAATCCGAAGATAATAGCCACAGAAATACTAAGAATGACTTAATGCTGTAAAAAACTCATCAAGTGGCTTTGATTGAAAAATGTAGTATAATTACATTATAGCTCAGATAGCAGGATGATTCATGACAATACTTGCGGAATTACGCAATACCGAGGCCAAACGCAGCAAATCAGCCCATAAGCTGGCCGATTATATCCTTCGCGATCCCGAGGCCGTGCTGTCTATGTCGATAGCGACTCTCGCGGGCGAGGTGGGCGTCAGCGAACCGACTGTGAATCGGTTCTGCACAGGTCTGGGCCTGAAGGGGTTTCCTGACTTCAAACTGAACCTGGCCGGCGCACTGGCACGCAATCAAGGCAATATCACGAGAAATATTGAGCCATATGATTCAACCAGTCACGTAGTTGCAAAAATATTCGAGTCCACCCACGCCGCCCTTAGCGATACCCAGAATCAAATTGACAATACCGCTATCGAACAGGCCGTAGAAAAATGCGCAACAGCGCGCAGCATTGTACTGTGCGGGCTGGGGGCATCGTCTTCGGTAGCACTGGACGCCCAACATAAACTGCTTCGCTTCAATATACCCGTTATTGCCCATACCGATCTCATCAACCAGCGCATGACCGCCGCTGGGCTGGGCCCCAACGATGTGCTTATATGCATTTCATACACCGGGCGCACGCAGGCGATGATAGAAGTCGCCCAATTGGGCCGGGAAACTCAAGCTACTGTCGTTGGCATCACGGCCTCCGGCTCGCCACTGGCCCATTACTGCGATCTCGTGTTAGCTGTAAGAGCAAACGAAGACACCGAACTTTACACACCAATGACATCGCGCATCGCACAGCTGGTGATAGTTGACGTACTGGCCACCTGCCTGGCCCTCAAACAGGGGCCTGAATTTGCCAGGCATTTAGGGAAGTTAAAACAAAGCCTGACAATGACTCGAAAAGACAAATAAACCTCCAAACGATCCAAAACTGTTTATCGATTAAACAGCCATCGGTCGACAAAAGCGTCACTGCGCCCGTTCAGCCAACGCGTAACCAATGCCAGTATCACCAGCGTAAACAACAGACGCAGCCACAGTATTCCAGATACATGTGCACCTAAAAGCAACATCAGCAAAGTGTCCTCTATGAGACTGTGACAGAGCGCCAACATCGTCAATGAGGCAAAGATATCCCGGCGGGAAACATGCCCGCGCTCGGCTTCATGAATCAACAAGCCACCGCCAAACGATAACCCAAGCGTCATACCGACGATCGTAATCGTCGTCGCTTGTCGACCTATTCCCATAATGCGTAACAAGGGAGACAACAAAACCCCTAACAAGCGCTCTATCCCCACCAACCGTAAAACCTTCAACAGGGTAAGTAGCGAAGCAATAATCACCAAAACCATAAACAGGCTCTGCAGTAGGGAAACAAACCAAATCCACAGACTTGAATCCACGGGCTCAGGCACCCACAGCAGTACGTTTGTTTCCTGTAGAAGCTCTCCGGAGCTATAGAAAAGATGTAACAACCAACCGAATAGTAAAGCGCCCGCTATTCTGATAAATATCGTCACCGGTAACCTTATTCCCGCCCGCTGAGCGATCCGTGCTTCTATGGGTAGGCCGTGAGAAATCAGTAACACTGTGCACAGCACGGTAACCTGTGCCACAGACAAAACCTCAGATTGCGCAAGATCAAAAAAAACCAACATGCCTGCATAGAGATTGGTCATCAAAGTAGTCGCCCACACAATTCCCATGGATTCCGGGAGTCCTATCAAAGTCATCGCGGGCTCCAGCAACCGGCCCAGATAGACCAAGAGCCCCATCTGCTCAAGGATTTTGACCACCACCAGGGTGGGGATCATAATTTTATAGAGCGTCCAGGTAACGAGGAGAATCTCACTCGCCAGCTCCTTGATAAATACGCGAAAACTTGAGGTTGGCAAAAAAAACTCCGGAGCTAGGGTTGGAGATGCTGGTCGCGAATCTTCTTGATCTTTACAGCATCGTTGCTAAAAATCCATTCAATACCTCGATTGAGCTCCCTGAACAGGCAATTTCTCGAGCTGATGAATCCGGTACCGATCTGTTGCCCCACCTGGGAATGGCGATTCTTTAGCCGGTTATTGAGCAACAGATAGTGCCCGCTAAGCCCCCCGCACTCGGTTTCAATCGCGGCTCGACTCAAACCTTTGACATTAAATTCGGCTACCGGAAAGCAATATTGACGCGGCACAAACGTCACCCGATCGAATAATTGCGGGTCGAGGGCCAGAAAGTGGTAATCGACACCCGGGTTCAAATCGCCGAGTTGCTGCTGCAGAATATCTTTCTGGCGCTGGAGGTTCGGGCAGGGTTCAGCTTTGATTTCCAGCATCAAATGGGTACGTCCGCCCAAATGCGCTACAAGTTCTGACAGGCTGGGTATGAGCGGCATTTGCTCTCGAAGCTGAGAAAAATCCAACTCAGCAATTACCGCCGGATTGCCAAACAGGCGCCTGCCGCACTCATCGTGGCTGATAACAGGGACAAGATCCGCCGTCCAACGTATATCGCACTCTATGCCCCATACGCCATTGTCGCTTGCTTTATTGAAGGCAGGCAGGGTATTTTCAATTATCGAGACATTATCGTGCTCACCCCGGTGAGAGATAATTTTGCAGTTGCGCAGCGCACTTTGAGCAGGCACTTTTCGTGGAATAATAGCGGCCGCCACGTCAGCAACTTTCATTGCCGCATTTTGCAGTCTCTCTTGCATCTTGGGGCTCCCTGGCTCAATCCAGGATCAAATAGTAACGCCGGGCGCACTAAAAGTGTTAGCCATACATGGACAACTTATGAGCGACCCTGCCACTGGGCATATTCAGAAAACGGCCAACCGCTACGCCAGCAGGCGCGAATTATTCGCCTGGGCGTTATACGATTTTGCCAACTCCGGCTATACCACGGTCGTTCTTACCACAATCTATAGCGCCTATTTCGTTGGAGTAGTCGCAGGCGCAGCCACATCAGTAAACCCGGGCACCGCTACATTTCTTTGGACTCTGGCAATTGCTATCGCAAATTTAGTCGTTCTCCTGGCCGCCCCGGTAGTAGGCGCTGTTGCTGATTACCGGGCGGCTAAGAAGAAATTTCTGCTAATCACAACCATTACCTGCGTCGTATGCACCGCTCTGTTGGCATGGCCCGGACCCGGCCAGATCGCCCTGGCAATGACATTATTGGTATTTTCAGCCATCGCTTTTGCCGCCGGCGAAAATTTAATCGCAGCCTTTTTACCTGAGATAACACACGCCGACAATATGGGCCGTGTCTCAGGGTATGGCTGGGCGGTTGGCTATTTTGGTGGCCTGCTCACTCTGGCGTGCGCCCTGGGCTACATCAACTGGGCAAGCTCCCGGGGAGACGAAGCGACGGATTATGTACCAGTGACCCTTATTATTACGGCGATAATATTTGCAGTTGCCGCTATACCAACCTTCGCCTGGCTACGCGAACGCGCCACGGCTCGACCGATTCCCGGCTCTGAGTCATATTTTCATATTGGCTTCGCCCAGGTAAAACGCACCCTGGCCAGTACTGCTCATCATCGTGACATGTTTCGTTTCCTGGTCTGCCTGATGCTCTATCAGTCGGGGGTCGCCACTGTGATTGTTATCGCAGCCATTTATGCGCAGGAAGTGATGGGGTTTAGTCAACAACAACTCATCATACTGATTATGGTTGTAAACTTTACCGCAGCGGTGGGTGCATTTTTGTTTGGGTTTGCCCAGGACCGTTTCGGCTCGATACCCACCCTCGCTGGCGGACTACTGATCTGGATCGCCGCTATTGCGGTCACTTATTTCGCCGACGCCCCCTCTGACCTTTGGCTGGCGGGAAACCTGATGGGATTGGCTATGGGGGCCACGCAGGCCGGCGGCAGAGCGCTTATCGGGCAACTAACTCCAGTGGAGCGCAGCGCAGAGTTTTTCGGCCTATGGGGACTGGCAAGCAGAGCAGCCGCAATTCTGGGGCCAATCAGTTACGGCCTTATCAGTCATTACAGCGAGGGAGATCACCGCCTGGCACTGCTTTCCACCCTGGCATTTTTTATTGGCGGCTTGCTGCTATTACTTACGGTGGATGAACAGCGCGGCAGGTCGGCGCGAGATGCGCTACCAATCTAGCAGGGAACCCTCATGCAATTCGAAATTTTTTGGCTCATCACAGAGCTCGGCATACTGCTCGAAATAGTTGGCGCCGTTTACATTGTACTGGGCAGTCTTCGCGCCCGCCGCAAAATTGACCGCATGTTTCACGGCCTGGAAGGCTTACTGGAAATTCGCAATATTCGCGAAATACTGCAAAATCAGGCACGCATGGAGCTCAACGGTTTCCTTTTTTTAAGCACAGGTTTAATCATGCAGTTCATTGGCGGGTTCAGCGCATAGACCTTTTCGGGAGCAGCAACAAGTAGAATTCACCCGACCACAAGCGATAGAATCAACTAAACTAAACTAAACTAAAAATAAGAGGATTTTATACCGTCATGATTTTTCACCAGATCGCCACCGATCGGGGCTGCCAATCATATCTGTTGGGTTGCGAAGAAACCTGCATAGCCGTCATCATTGACCCCGAGATACACCAGCTGGAACGCTATCTGGGACTGGCCTCCCAGCACGGTTTAAGAATTCGATATTTACTTGACACCCACACTCATGCCGACCACTTTTCCGCCGCTGATGAGCTCGCGCTAGAACTGAACGTGCCTGTCATCATGCACAGAGACAGCCCCGCCCCTTATGTGAATATGGCGGTAGATGATGGTGAGATAGTCAACGTCGGCAAACTGGCGCTACATATCATGCATACCCCCGGACACACTGCCGATTCAATCTGCGTTCGGGTGGAAGATCGCGTTTTTAGTGGCGACACCTTGCTCATAGGCGGAACCGGCCGAACCGATTTACCCACCGGCAGCGCCCTTCAGCTCTACCACAGTTTGTTTGACAAATTGTTGCACCTTGACCCCGCTACTCGTGTCTACCCGGCCCATATTTACAGCAAGCGACAATACACTACGATCGCGGAGGAACTGGCGGGCAACAAACGACTGCAAGCCACCGACGAGGCGGAATTCGTCGAGATGATGCACTCTTTGAATTTGGGAATGCCCGAGCACCTATCCGAAGCACTGCGCACCAATCTAAGCGGAGGAAAAACTGTCGAACAGCTCATTACCGAGGCCGGACAACGCATCACTTTTATGGGTCAGGAAGAAATCCTGCGTCGAATACAGAGTTCAGACCCCGGGATTATCCTGCTGGATGTGCGTGAGCGGGAGAGTTTTGAACTCGAACACATACCGGGAGCATTATTGATACCCAGAGGACAGCTGGAACTGCGAGTCAATGAATTACTCCCTGACCCGACCAAACGGATTGTCGTCTATTGCCAATTTGGCAAAATTTCCACGCTGGCCACGGCGACGCTAAGAGATATGGGGTTTACCCGGGCCATCGCCATGGATGGCGGCATGCAATCGTGGAAAGATAAAGGCCTGCCAACACAGAGCTGACCTAAGCCCGGAACATTCAAGCAAGGATACGCTTTTACGCGCCCGCTCCGGCAAAGTTCGCCTCTACGCCATTGCCGCAGGGGTCCTTACAAAATACCTGTGAAAAGTTGAACTCGGGGAAATGGCTCTCGGAGTACTCCACGGCTAAAGTCTTGAGCCGCGCTATATAGGCGGGCATATCGCTCGCTTCAAAAGCAACATGATCCAGATAAAACTGCCGCTGCGCCGGATAGTGATTATCGCTCTCAAGCAAATGAATAATCGGAGCGCCATCACCGTATAACCAGAAACCGCGCACACCAAAATCGGGCCGAGGCCCCTCTTCCAGCTCCAGCACAGTGCAGTAGAAATCCCGCACTTCAAGCAAGAGCTTATAGGGAGCCGCGATATTAATATGATCAATTTTCATAGGTATATTCCCGTTTAGCCCTCATTTTTTGCAATCATGGAATGCATCCAATACCGCCGTGCCTGTACAAACTGACGTGCCACCGCCATCAGAGCAAACACCATGGCGATAACAGTAAGCACATGGGGGGCATCATTCATCCACAGTATGACGCCCAGCAATGCCAATGTGGCGATAACAACAATTGACCCTATGTAATCACGCCAACCGGATGGGGCGTAGTGCTTAAAAAAGTAATCATTGGCAGGGTCGCCTCTGGCCTGCCTCATTACCATGTGATTGGCCCAGGTAGACACGCTGAAGATTGCCGCCAGCAATAAGAACCAGGGACCGAGAAAACCCGGCCCCATGAGGTCAATCATGATAAATTCCAGTAAACCAATATAAAACGGAATAAGTGTATCTTCCATCGTCGGAACCCAGCTGAAGCGCAACACCACACCGATATACAGTATCCAGATTAATAACATTCCGAGAAACACGACCAACAACTGCATCCAGCCAATAACTGCGTCCCAGCCTCCGAGCCAAAGGAACTGGCTTTCGCCGATTTTGGTCCAGTAGATTTCCAGCGCTAATGCCTGAATCATACTCAACACGGTAATAATAATAGCGGGCAACAAGTCCCGCGCACGATCCTGATTATGATCCAATGAGTATTACTCCACTACCAAAAAATAATTGCATGCAGTGTTTTAAGGCAAGAAACGTTGACCAATTGGAAATTGGAGTTCTTGCTGGCATGGCAATTAACACTGCCTGAAAGGCAGCATCACTCTACACCCGGCGTTTAAAAAAACAAAGCGCCGCAGCTCTTTTCAGTACCGCTACTATGGTGCACAATCATTGCTCTATAAAAATGGCCGCCATTGCGGGGAAGATGGACATATGCGTTTTCTACATTGCTGCCTTCTCGTTTGTCTTTACCTGCCCTCGCTGGTCTTAGCCACCGGTGTCGCCGTGGGAGACACCGCTCCGGCCACGCAATTGCCAAATCTTGCTGACAACTCAACCACCAGCCTTCATGGGCTCAAGGGAAAGGTTGTCTATGTCGACTTTTGGGCATCATGGTGTGGCCCCTGCAGGCTATCGTTTCCTCAACTGGAACAGCTGCGCGGCGAGCTCGGCCCTCAAGGGTTTGAAGTGTTTGCCATTAATGTCGACGAATTTGAAAAGGATGCATTAGCGTTTTTGCGTGAGATACCGGTAAGTTATCACGTGGTTCGTGATGCCAGCGGCGACACACCGCGGAACTGGGGAATTCTGGGCATGCCCACGGGTTTCCTGATCGGCCGCAATGGGGTGGTAAGAAAAGTACATCAGGGCTATCGTAAAAATGATGGCGCTGCACTGCGCCTTGAAATAATCGAATTGCTGAGAGAATAGACCTGTGAAATACGCATTTACCCTCCTGCTCATCACAGCGCTATGTGGCTGTGAAACCGTACAGCCCTGGGAGCGCGGTTCGCTCTCTAAAGAAGAAATGGCCTGGCAGAGCGATGTTATGGAGTCCAGCTTGCAAAACCAGATGTATACCAGCAAAGAAGCCTCATCAGGCGGCAACGGCGCGGCAGGCGGCGGCTGTGGGTGTAACTGATGGCAAGGTGCAAGCCTGAGCAAAATCAAACGTTAATGGCGCTGACTTCCAGCGCCCTGCTGCTGCCCGCCTATCAGAATGCCATAGCCGATGCGCCGCCTGATTTTACCCAGCTTGGAATCCGCTATAGCCAATACGAAGAGGACGACATCAGCTCCAGCAAGGCCGTTGGCGGTTCCAGTGAACGCTATAAAGTTGACATCACCCAGTTCCATCTACTCGCCCCAGTGAGCGACAATTGGTCAGTGGCGCTGGACGTACAATATGAAGATATGAGCGGCGCATCGCCCTGGTTTGTCGGCGAAAGTTTCGAAGGTGATCCCAAGGTTATAATGAGCAGTGCCAGTATTGAGGATAGCCGCACCGACGTAAGCGTCACCACCCGGTACTATTATGATAGGGGCAATGCGGGACTCAATTACACCCGCTCTGAAGAAGACGACTACGAATCTGACGCCATTGGTTTCGACGCAGCCTTTAACAGCGCCGACGGTCTGACGACATACAGCGGCGCCATCAGCGCTTCCAGCGATGACATTGAACCCACACAAGGCTCTGTGCCCACCAATACCCTGAAAGACGAAAAAGATATCCGCTCGGCCTGGATGGGGGTTACGAGAATTGTCAGCAAGCGCGGTATTGTGCGATTTGGCCTTGGCTATACGTATCGAGATGGTTTCCTAACAGACCCTTACAAACTGAATGACAAACGCCCGGATGAACGCAAGGAATGGACGGCCAGCACAGGCTACCGACACTTTTTTGTGGGGCAAAATGCCGCTTTGCACACGGATTATCGCTACTTCGATGACGACTGGGGTATTAACTCCCACACTATCGATGTAGCGTGGCACCAGAATCTCGGCCAACATAGCCAGCTCATTCCGTTTCTGCGTTATTACACCCAGGATGAAGCAGACTTTTTCTCCAACCGCGTCGATTTCAGTGCCCCCTATTACGCCGATGACTATCGCCTGTCCGCTTTCGGCGCACTCTCTGCGGGGCTACGCTATAACTACAGTTATAGTAACTGGCAGGTTAATTTGGCGGGGGAACGCTATCGCAGCAATAACGACTGGGGCATTTACGGTGGCGAGGAGTCTCCCGGCCTGGTCGATTTCTGGCGCTTCAGTATCGGTCTGGATTACGCTTTTAGATAATAGACAAACCACAACATGGTCCGTATAGAACATCAGTTTGTCGCCATGGGCGGGCCCTGCTGCATTCGCCTGGACAGTGCAAATGCAGAACTGGCCCAAGTGGCGTTGCAGTGCGCGCAACGCGAGGTGCAACGTCTCGAACAGAAATTCAGCCGCTATCTACCGGATTCAATCACCAGCACAATCAATCGCCAGGCTGGTACCCGTCAGCCCGTGGTTATTGACCCGGAAACGAAGGGGCTACTTCAGTATGCAGATACACTCTGGCATCGCAGTGAGGGAATGTTCGATCTCACCTCCGGGATATTGCGAAAAGCGTGGAACTTCAAATCCACACGACTGCCCGAACAGGCCGAATTGAATAAGCTTCTGGCGCTGGTTGGCTGGGACAAGGTCATTCATGATGGAGAATCCGTCTATTTACCCGAACCCGGAATGGAGCTGGACTTTGGCGGCTACGTCAAGGAATACGCCTGCGATGCCGCCGCGGGAATTTTAAAGAGGCACGGTATTTCCAGCGCACTGGTGGACCTGGGCGGTGACATGGCCACAACAGGAAACCAGGCCGACGGTACCCCATGGGTGGTTGGCATCCGACATCCCGAAACCCCCGGACAAGCCATTGCCCAGGTCTCGGTGGGGGCGGGAGGACTGGCCACCAGTGGCGACTACGAGCGCGCCATGCTAATAGCCGACAAGCGTTACGGACACATCCTCAACCCCAAAACAGGCTGGCCCGTAGAAGGACTAGTGGCTATTAGCCTCTTGGCTGAGCAATGCCTGGTAGCGGGCAGTGCAGCCACCATTGCCATGCTGAAACCGCAGGCACAGGCACTCACCTGGCTGAAAGAACTGGGACTGCCCTGGCTGGCGGTGGACCAAAACGGTCAATGTTATGGAACCATTGCTCAAACGCAGGATTAAAGAAGCCGTGACTAAACCAGAGTATCGGTTGATGAATCCATCAAGATATAGATACCAATGCCTATCATCATCCACGGGATAATTTTTTCGGCACGCTTTTCTATACGAGCAGCAAGTTCGCGCTGCCCCGCTATCAAATAAGACAATGCCGCCCACGCCAGCGCACTAAGAAGGTAAACGCAGACAATGACCAGCAACGCCGCACGGCCGCTTTCCGCAAGCAAAGGCAAAAAAACAGCGATACTGTCGCCGCTGTTGCTAAACATTAATATAAAGGTGCTAAACCAGATTCCCGGCTCACCGCGACTCTCGGCGCCATTAATTTCTGGCGAGTCATGTTCCAGGCTACGCCAAGCCCGGTATAACATATGGCAACCTAGCAACAATGGCACTATGCCAAGATAACCAATCAGACCCGGACCGACCAAAGAGCCCAATGCCAGCCCCATGGCAGAGGTGCACATCACCGCAATTGTCGAGATTACAAACCCCAGCAATACCGCGGAGCGACGCCGAGCATTGGCCCCCAGCAATACAACCAGAATAAGCAGGTTATCTATATTGGTGGCGATAAAGCTGCCGATCACCAATCCTGATAGCGCCAGTACTTCAACTGCTGTGAGTTCCAAGCTAAATATCTACCGGAGTTTAAGCAAACGGTGAAGGCATTTCCTGGGCATCAAAGAACTTAACATCGAGGTTTAGTGGAGGGTGTGCGCCCATAGCAGCCTGAAAAGTTTCCATATGGGGTGTCTGGAAGTGTGCCTGCAGCGCTTCCAGGGACTCCCAGCGCTCGGTAATCCTCAATTTAGTGGGATCGTTCACCTCCACGCTAAACGTGTAATCCGAGCAACCCTCTTCGGCCTGACTGGCCACTTCCATAACTGCAAGTGCCGACTTCATCGCCGCTATGTCCGCTTCAGTGGTTTCTATTATGGCATTCACTACGATCATATTTTTCTCCTTTATTTTTTAGCGTTTCAGTGTACTTGAAAATGCCCTGCACGACACACATTCGACCCGGTTATTTCGCTGGCCCGACAATTCACTCATGTGACAAATAGAGCCACTGTACTTGCAGCGCTGATTATCTATACTCATTGTCATAAATTAATATTCACCAAGAGGATAGTCGCTTTGAGTAAATGGAACATTACGATCGGCAAGGCATCGGATAGCCAAATTCAGGAAGCTCTGGAATACGCCAATATTCAGGCATTAATGGGCTCACTGATGCACCTCAACGGTAATTGTAATCACTTCAACCTGGTGCAACCTCACTTCGACCCGCTGGCAGAAGAACCAGATGGCTTGACTGAAGAACAGCGAGAGAGTATTCGCACGCTTGCATTGGCCGCGCTAACGCACTACCGGGATGCGCAATGCCCCGAATTACCAACACCGACCGACGCCGATATTAACGCGACCATGCATCAGGTGATGGGGCAGGAAACACCCGAGGAAACGCTGCCCTATCTGCGTGAAGAACTGAACCTTTTCGGCGAGGACGGCCGGCGGATAAACATCGACACGTCCGCCATGGGCGAGGAGTTCAAAGTACTGATTATCGGCAGTGGCATGTCGGGTATTCTCGCGGCTATTCGCCTGAAGCAGGCCGGCATCCCCTTTATTATGACAGACAAAAATGCGCAGCCGTGCGGCACCTGGTACGAAAACACCTACCCGGGTTGCCAGGTTGACTCGGTGAATCATCTGTACAACTACATATTCGAACCTAACCATCAGTGGCCCGGACATTTTTCAGGCCAGGCAGAGCTGAAGGCTTACTTCGAACGCATTATTGAAAAATATGAGCTGCGCCAGCATATGCGGCTGAGCACCACCGTTGTACGCAGTACTTATCGCGAACACGATGGTCTGTGGGACATTGAGACAAGTAGCAACAACCAAAGTCAGACGCTTACGGTAAACAGTGTAATTAGCGCCGTAGGCCAATTGAACAGTCCACGAATGCCCGAGATAGACGGCGTGGGAGATTTCGCCGGAACTGCTTTTCACTCTGCCAGATGGGAACACCAACACAACTTGGCGGGCAAGCGGGTCATCGTCATTGGCACAGGCTGCAGCGCTGTGCAGTTTGTACCAGAAATTGCGCCACAATGCGGCGAGGTCAAGATTTTCCAGCGCTCGCCCCCATGGTTACTCCCAATAGAGGAGTATCACCAGCCGATGTCTGAAGAGGAGCTGTGGCTGTTCCGCGAGATACCCTTTTATGCACGCTGGTTTCGTTTTGTTCAGTTCCGCGCCCAGGCCATGGACGGCTATCTACCACTCCTGCACGCTGAAGATGACTGGCAAGGTCCCGAGGGCACAATTGGCGAGGGTAACGAATTGTTTCGTGAAATGCTCATCGAATCCCTCACTGAACAGGCCGGCGACGACAAGGACTTACTGGCAAAACTCATCCCGGACTATCCACCGGGCGGTAAACGGCCCGTACTGGACGATGGCGCCTGGATACAAACCATACAGCGCGACAATGTTCAGCTACTGACAGATCGTATTGAAAAAATTGTCCCGGAGGGTGTGATCACCCAGGACGGACAGCTACACCAGGCAGATATTCTTATTTACGGCACAGGGTTTCAGGCGAATCAGTTCCTGGCACCTATGGAGGTTATTGGCAGGGATGGAAAAGAGCTGGTCAGCCAATGGGGGGGCGACCCAAAAGCCTATATGGGTGTTGTGGTACCCGATTTCCCAAATTTCTACTGCCTCTATGGACCCAACTCCAACATTGTAGTGGGCAGCAGTATTGTCTTTATGGTCGAGTGCCAAATGCGCTATATCAGCGGCTGCCTGAAACTTCAGCTTGAAACGGATTTGATGGCGCTGGAGTGCAAGCCCCTGGTCATGGCAGCGTATAATGAGAAGATCGACGCGCTGAACAGCCAACGAGCCTGGGGCTCTCCGGTGGTCAGCAGCTGGTACAAAAACCAGGGAGGCCGCGTGACACAAAATTGGCCCGGGACACATTGGGAATACTGGAAACAGTTATTGAATCCCGATCCGGAGGATTTTTACCTGAGTGTTTCACAGGCCTCCGAGCCATGAGCTGCGCCTTTAAGCGCTAAATAGGTAGTGGAATAAAGACAGACGAGGCAGCCTGCACCGCCATATTGACATGGCGATGACTGGCGTCTCCAGCAATGCGTGCCATCATTTCCTGCAATACAATCAGCTTGCCAAACAGCCGTTCAAAGCTGAGATTGTCTGTTACACCTTGATATTCATGAGTGACCAGAAACGGCGAACCATCGGCTTGTCGGGCATTTTTTAAACGCCACAGCAACACTTCTACGTTGCGGGCGCTGGCGATAAGCCGGTCGGCATTCAAACCATCAAACAAAAACAGTTCGGAGTTGTAGCCATAGGCATAGCGCAACATTCCGCCCAGCCCCACCACCAAAGCAAAAACTTTGTCGCCGCGGTAGGATGGATCAAATACCAGCTCCATGGCGGCAATTTCCTGCCGGCTCTGGAGTTCCTTAAAATTTAAAGTGCCCGAGCTGGTTTTCAGTTGCGCGATCCGTCCCTCCACGGTCATACCCGGAATCTTTGCGAGTTCGCGGGGGTTCCGCTTGTATAATTTTACTGTGAGCTCTCTAACCAACAACCGGCTTTCGTCAATAAACTCATCGGCAACCATGTCGACATCAGACTTGGCGAGATTCTTCAGCTCATAACCGGCACAGCCAGGTAGCAGCAGAAAGAGAAGTACAATAAGTCCAATACGCATGCAAAAAGTGTACAAAATGTAGGGCCATGACACTAGAAAAAAAGACGCGTATATTCGTGAATATTGGCAGCAATGACAAAGCCAACCCAACACCGCATTTATACCCCAATCCAAACAGGACCTATAACAAACGGGAGCAAACAATGAACGAAAGCATCGTGGTACCCGACCTTGCGAGCGAATTTTACACCGATGAACGGTGCTATATAACAGAAATGACCAATGGCCCCGAAGACCCCGAACTCTCCATTGCCAGAGTAAGAGTGGAACCGACTGTAACAACGGCATGGCACCGCCTCAAAGACACGGCTGAGCGCTACGTCATTCTGAGCGGCGAAGGGCGTATGGAGGTAGGAGACTTGCCCTCCCAACAAGTGAGCACGGGAGACGTCGTGTTAATTCCACCCAATTGTCCCCAGCGGATAAGCAACATTTCAGCCAAGGATCTTCTTTTTCTGGCTATATGTACCCCCCGCTTTGTGAATGAGGCCTATGAAGATCTGGACGAAGCACTGGACTAGTGATCGGCTATTAGCGCAATGAACTGACTGTAGCGATGAGAATGGAAAGTTTTGTTGACATATTGTGTTCACCCCGAGAGTATTCCGACTGCTCAATTGCCGGACCAGGCCGCGGAGTAAGCAAGGCAACATCTGAAATCACAGGAATTACTGGAGTAATTAGACCATGAGTTCAAACCCCTATTTAAGTGGCAACTTCGCACCCGTCGATGGTGAAATGACCGCCCTCGACCTACCGGTTACGGGGCAGATCCCAGCAGAACTGAGCGGTCGACTCCTGCGCATAGGGCCCAACCCAGTCGCTGCTGACCCTGAAAACTATCACTGGTTTACCGGCAACGGCATGGCCCACGGCTTGCGTCTCGGCGAAGGCAAAGCACAGTGGTATCGAAGTCGTTTCGTGCGCGATGATGCCGTTGTCGAAGCCAATGGCTGGGACCCCGTTGCCGGCCCAGAGGCAGAATTTCAAGTCGGGGGCGGCGTGGCCAATACCAATATCATTGGTTTGGCCGGCAAAACCTTTGCCATTGTGGAAGCGGGAAATCTGCCTGTGGAACTCAGTGATGAACTGGAAACCATAGGGCGCAGCAATTTTGAAGGCACATTGCCCGGTGGCTTCAGTGCTCACCCCCACATTGAACATGATACGGGCGAAGTACACACCGCGGTGTATTCGCCGCTTTGGCAGCATATCCAGTATGTGCTGATGGGCGCAGATGGCAGGGTAACTAAAACCGTTGATGTTCCAACCGGTGCCAGCCCCATGGTGCACGACTGTATGTTCACCAAAAATTATTTCATCGTGCTGGATTTTCCCGTGTTGTTTGACGCAACAGCGCTAGAAAACGGCTCCGCTTTCCCATACACCTGGCAGCCTGAGCACGGCGCTCGAGTGGGCCTACTACCGCGAAATGGCAGTGCCGAGGACGTCAGCTGGCACGAGGTTGAACCCTGTTACGTATTCCATACCATGAACGCCTACGAGAATTCGCAAGGAGAGGTGATCATGGATGTAGTAAGGCACCCGAAAATGTTTGCCAGTGACCATTTTGGGCCCAATGAAGGGCTAACGACCCTGGACCGCTGGACAATTGATCCAAAGGATTCCCGAATACGCGAGCAACGCCTTGACGATCGCGGACTGGAATTTCCGCGCATAGACGAAAGACTCGCGGGAAAACCCTACCGCTACAGCTATTCCACGCAATTGGGTGAAGGCTTCGCTATTGGCTCGATAACTAAACATGACATGACATCGGCAAACAGTGACACACACTATGAAGGCGAACACCGATTCTTCATGGAACCGGTGTTTGTCCCCAAAAACGCCCAGGCAGGCGAAGATGAAGGCTGGCTAATGTCCTATGTTTATGACCGGGAAACTGACAAAAGTGATGTGGTTATTCTTGATGCACAGAATGTATCTGGTGCTGCGGTAGCGACAATTCATCTGCCAAGAAGGGTACCCTTCGGGTTTCATGGCAACTGGGTTGCAGACGCATGAATCAGATACTAAACCGCTTTTCAGGCAAGACCGTCATTGTAACCGGAGCCTCCGCCGGAGTCGGTGCTGCCTGTGCCAGAGCCTTTGCAAACGAGGGCGCAAAGTTAGTGTTGGTGGCCCGCGGAAAAGAGGCATTGCAGAAAATATCAGACGAGCTGCAATCAACAACCGAGGTCTTAAGTGTGGCGATGGATGTCGGTGACAACAACGCCTGCCTGGACCTTATCACAAAAGCCAAAGAACGCTTTGGCTCCATTCACGTACTGGTTAACAATGCCGGCATGCACGCGCGCGGCGATGTCGAGCACGTTGAGGCAAACGATATTGCTGCAATGGTTGACATCAACCTGCGGGCACCACTGCTGTTAACCGCCGCCGCTCTTCCCCATCTCATGGAGGCCAAGACAGGCGCCATCGTGATGGTAGGCTCCCTTGCCGGGCGCGCACCTATGCAAGGTGCTGCAACCTATGCCGCAACTAAAGCCGGCCTCAGAGCTTTTACCTATGGCCTTGCCGATGAGTTGACCGGAAGTGGTATTCATATCGGTGTGGTTTCTCCCGGGCCCATCGACACTGGATTCATCATGTCAGAGATCGATAATGTTGCCGACATCGTCTTCTCCCAGCCAATGAGCAGTGCTGACTCTGTCGCCGAGGCCATCTTGCAAATTGCCTCGGGTCAGAAGTTGGAGATATGCATGCCCGCACTGAGCGGGCGCGTGACCACCCTGGGATACATTTTCCCCGCTTTGCGCCGTTGGCTAAGGCCCAAACTGGATGCAGCAGGGCGTAAAAACAAGGAGAAGTATCGCGAGGAAAACCGGTGAACACGCCCGAAAGGACAAATCACTAAATGTACTATGGTGAGAGGCTCAACAGTATCAGCCACCTGATTGGCGCCGTCCTGGCGCTTATGGGGTGGGGTGCACTGCTAACTATTGGCGTCCAGAGCGACAACTTCTGGGTGCTTTTCAGCTTCACTATTTTTGGCCTTACACTGGTACTGCTGTATACCATGTCGACGCTCTATCACGGCTTTCATCCACCGAAACTTAAAAAACTGTTTCAGCTATTCGATCACATCTCCATTTACCTGCTAATCGCGGGCACCTATACACCCTACATGCTCGTTAGTTTACGCGGCACCAGTGGTGAGCTAATTTTGAGTTTTGTGTGGGGGTTTGCGGCACTGGGTGTATTAAGCGAAGTATTTTTAACGGGCCGGGCGGTAAAGATTTTGCAGGTCGTTACTTATCTGGGAATGGGCTGGGCCTGCGCATTTGATATTGACGGACTAAAAACAGCCCTTGGCGAATCGGGGTTTTTCTGGCTGTCTACCGGCGGTATAGCTTACACCGCCGGCGTTGTATTTTACGTACTGGACAAAATGAAAAAACTGAACCACGCACACGGCATATGGCATGTGTTTGTACTCGCTGGTTCTATCTGCCACTTTATTTCCATTATTGGGTATGTCCGCTAGGGAACGAAACTGCCTGGCTTCTGACGCTGAGGAAACTCCTTGAATGTCGCCTTAAATTTAGCGACCTCTGCCACTGCAGGCGCAAACAGAAACATATGTTCGGCCCACCACTGGAAGTAGTTTTCACTTTCGTGATCCATGCGCTCAAACGGATCCTGTCTTAAGTTAAACAGTTTCGGGGCACGCAATTCAATCCAGGGATCAATCCAGGTTTCGGCGCCGTGAGCACGCTGCTCTTTGAAGACCGACTTGAAATCACCCATTCGAATACCAACAATATCTCCGGTATCGGACGTATAATAAAACTCATTGCGGGGCCCTTCGCTTTCTTCGCCCTTGAAATAAGGTAAGAAATTGTAACCGTCCAAGTGCACCTTGTAGCGATTACCGCCCACTCGAGTGCCCTTCTTCAGTTTAGCCTTGATGTCCGGCTCTCCAACCGCAGCCAACAACGTTGGCAGCCAATCCTGAAGGGAAATAATTTCATTCGATATCTGGTCAGGTTTTATGCTGGCGGGCCAGCGAACCATCATCGGCACTCTATAGGCACCTTCCCAATTCGAGTTTTTCTCTCCGCGGAACTGGGTATAACCCCCGTCAGGCCAAAGCAGCAACTCGGCACCATTATCGGTTGAGTACATTACAATGGTATTGTCAGCGATACCCAGATCGTCAAGTTTCTTCAGCAACTGGCCCACATGACCATCGTGCTCCGCCATACCATCGGCGTATATGCCCTGCCCGGTAACACCAACAGATTCGGGCTTAAGCCGCGTAAAAACATGCATGCGGGTAGAGTTGAACCACACAAAAAATGGCTTTTTAGCCTCATGCGCGCGATCGATAAACTTCAGTGATGCGGCCAGAAACTCCTCATCAACTGTCTCCATACGCTTTCGAGTCAGTGAGCCGGTATCTTCTATTTTGCCATCGGCGTAAGAATGAATAACGCCCCGCGGACCGTATTTTTTGGCGAACTCGGCGCCCTTGGGATAGTCAACATGCTCGGGTTCTTCTTCTGCGTTCAAATGGTAGAGATTACCGAAGAATTCGTCAAAGCCGTGATTGGTCGGCAGGTGTTCATCGAGATCACCCAGGTGGTTTTTACCAAACTGCCCGGTCATGTAGCCATGGGGTTTGAGCAGCCCGGCAATGGTAGGATCTTCTTTTTGCATCCCTTCCTTGGCCCCGGGTAATCCCACCTTGGTGAGACCGGTACGCATAGGATGTTGACCAGTGATAAAGCCGGCACGTCCGGCCGTGCAGCTCTGATCGCCATAGGAATCGGTAAACATAATCCCCTCGTTGGCGATACGGTCGATATTGGGGGTACGATACCCCATGATACCGTTGTTGTAGGCGCTAATATTGAATGGGCCAATATCGTCACCCCAGATAATGAGGATATTCGGCTTATCCGCCGACCACGACAATGGCGCAGTGGCCAAGCCAACCGCCAGAAGGCACATTCGGGTGAATCGTGAGGTAAATCGCATGGAACACTCCCTGTGTTTTTTGTGACAGCCATTAAAGGCGATGTTTACGCCGGGAGCAATAGTATAGATCAAAAAAGACTGCGCTTTGTTTGCGCGGCGCCAATACTGACCCGCCCCCAACACACTAGGGCCTCATGAATTGCCCACCATCTACATTCATAATGTGTCCGGTTATCCAACTGGCCTCATCGGAGAGAAGAAACAGGGCTGCATTTGCCATATCCCGGGGTTGGCCAAGGCGCTTTATCGGC